>JAUWBH010000114.1 GCA_030605085.1 Promethearchaeota archaeon
TAATAAAATTCTATCAGATAAGCCAAAAGAAGAATGGGCAAAAACGTTAGAAAACCATATTGATGATGTTCCGGAAGGGGAATTATCGAAAGAAATCAGCGCCGAGCTAAAAAATATAATTGAAATTTATCACAACCTTAAGAATATTTTTTATAGTAATAAAATTTCAAACGAAAGAAAAGTTAAGCTTTTAGCGGAAATAGGGAAAAAACTCAATCCTAATTATCGCCACCTTTTTGAAGATCTAAGAGACTTTCAAGCAATACACGAGGAATATACAATAAAGGGATACGAAAAAAGTTTAATTATTAAGGGAAGGAGTGTAGCTAAAAAACTTGGAAAAAAATTAGAGTCAATTATAAACGAGACTTTCTTACAAGAGGTTTTAAATGAACAAAACTCTGATATAAAAAATTTCAAGGAGATTTTAAGGGAAAATCTATATAAAAGTACAATGGTTAGCATAAATGAAAAATCTAAATTAATAAAGAATATCCAAAAGGAGCAACTAAATGAAGAAGATAAAGAAGAGTTAAAACATATATTAAGCAAACTTCCAAAAGAGGAATTAAAATCATTATTAGGTAAGGATTTTATGCAAAATTTTAAGTTAAAAGGCAAGAATTTTTCAACAGATAGTGAAAATATAAAACCTGATGAAAGTGATAAACTTGAAAATAAAGATAAAGAAATTTATTTTAAGCAAAAAGTAATTGAACATTTGAAAAATTTACTTAAATTAATTGATGGTACGATAGATCAAAAAGAGTTTATTCAGTCAAAATCCCTAGAGATATTAGACGAGTTTATCTCAAGAGCGGAAAATAATGATTTTTATATTCCTAAAAATGCAAATCCTAAAAAAATTGCCGCTACCATTATTTATACCGTTATCGTTTCGAATGAAAGTATGCCTAAAATTAACATGACTCAAATGGGTATTATCGCTGAAATTTTTGAGAGTCATATCAGTTACTTACATAGAAAGTACTTTAGATCTTTATATCCAAGAGTAGAATTTCGTTTTTCTTCTATTAAAGGATTTAAAAGAATTAGAGATATTATTTCCCTATATTATTTTAAGTTATTAAGGAATATAAAAATTAAAACATCCGAACTTGTTTCGCAACTAAGAGATAATATTTTAAAAAATGTTGAACTTCCCAATCAATTAACTCAGAAAGATATTAAGATACTTAGTGAAATGGTAACTCAACATCAAGATACATTTCTCAAATATTTTACCGATTTGGCTGATGTAGTAAAACAATTAATTATTACAAGCAATATTTACAAAAAAATTGGTGCTCATTTAATGGTCAAACCTTTAGCTGAACTTTTAAAAAAAAGAGGTATTAATTTATTTCAGACATCTATCGTTTTTTACATTTCACTTAAAGAGATTTTTAATTTTTTAAAGGAAAAATTTCCAAATTTTTTTCCGATTCGTGCATTTATTCAAGAAAGACTTTCCGTAGAAGATTATGAAAGAATTGTTGGCAGTAGATTAAAATTATATGCTATAAAAAATATTTATAATGGAAAGTATTTTAAAAATGGATTAAAAGGGAAATGTCCTGATTGCCTAAAAGAAGGATTCATCTTAAATACAGATATTTCAAGACTAAAAGCTTTGGAATTTCACCATGGTTCCGATAAAAAAGATAATAATTTTTCAGCAAAAAATTTATATAGATATTTTCTTAAAAATCAATCTAATCCGCATTTTTTAGAAAATTTAATTAAGATAATGGAATCAGAAAAAGTGGTTCTTTTATGTAGTAATCATCATGCTTTATTACACGACAAATATTTCTCCCATTTTAATTATCTTATAAATTGGGAAAATATTTTTTCTTTTCCTGCAGAAGTGATTTATATGATTATAATAACATCAATAAATAATTATCATAAAACTAAGGATCTCTCTGGCCAAAGTAAGAAAGAAATAAGAAGATTTATTGTAAAAAAATTAAAAAAAAGGTACATTATAGAAATCATTTATAAAGGATATTGTCATATCTGTGGAGAATTCAATGCAAGAGAACACCTACCTGCATTTCATTTCAATCATTTATATAAAAAAACAAAAAAAATTAAAGCTAGCGTGTTGTACAAGTCTTTTTCTTGTTCTAAAATTGTTCGAAAATTAGAGCAAGAAATTGGGGGTTACATTTGCTCGAATTGTCATAGAATTGTTCATTATGGTAAGTATATTCCTGTGTTAGATAAGATTTATGAAAATAAAAACATGATAAGAAAGATTCTTAACGATTATGATCGTGTTTGTAAAAAATTACAACTCATACATTATATAATTTCAGTTGGAGACCCATTAAAGAAATCATCTAAAATTTCTGATAGTTTTGAAAAGTATTTAACTGCTATTTACGAGATTTCAAAGTCGGGGCGTGATGTTACCAATTCTACCATAGGAGATTATAAAGGATTAGATTCAAGAAGCGTACATTCTTTTTTTAATAGAGATAGTTTTATCAGACAATATATAGATATTATAAAGGGAAGACCTAAAAGATATATCTTAAATGATAAAGGGAAAGACCTTGTTTCTTTGATTTCTCATTTTAGAAATTATTATTCCCAAAACAAGTGAGATACGGCAGAGATTTTGTTTCACGAGTTAGCACCACTTGCGCAATTAAGCGAGCAGGTTTCCGCTATCGACCGCTAGGACATTAAGTCCAAATTTATAGATAGTGAACTGTTTTATAAGGAAAAGCAAAAAATAATCATAACTATTTATACGGTATATGCGGTTTTGTTTTATATCTTCTTTTTCACCGCAATTCTTATAAATCCTGGCCTAATTGGAGAATTACAAGGGGACATTGAAGTAAAATATAGTACAATTATAGTATTGTACGATTTTACAATATTAGGTACTCTATTAATAACAGGCGTTATATTTGGTCGAGAATCTATGAAATCTGAAAATCCAGAGACTAAATTAAGAGGCAAATTAATCGTGGTTGCTTTTTTTTCTTATGTTATCGGTATAGGTATAGATGCGGTTCTCGATCATAACTTCTTAACTTTGATGCTTGTGCGAGCGTTAGAGATGTCAAGTGTTATTGAATTTTACGGAGCCTTTATAATGCCTAAATGGATAAAAAAGCTTTTTATTAGGCAAAAATAAATTCCTTTTTTTTTATAATTGTGAAAAACTTCTTATAAGTTCAAGTTTTTATGAAAATTTAAAATTTAAATTTCTTCAATATATAAGATAATAAATCTATTTTTGAGAATTTAAAAATGAAACTTACCAACTTAACGATAAAAGATTTGTTTACTGACGACGCAAAATTGACCTTTCTGGTTGGAGCTGGGACTTCGGTTGATTCTCCCTCTTGCTTACCCGCAGGACGCCCCATGATGGATGCAATCATTAGATATACCTGTGCCGAATCAGAGGTTAAAAGAGTTTTGGAATTAGAAGAACTCCGGTTCGAACAACTTGTTGAAATCGTGCGTGATCTCTTAGATAAGGAGCTTAAAATTATTGACTATTATGGTCAATGTGATAAACCAAACCTTCAACATTATTTTCTTGCTGAGATGATTAAGAAAGGTCATTTTGTCATGACGACAAATTTTGATTTTTTAATTGAACATGCGTTACTTTACTTAGAAGTTCCAAAGGAAGAAATTAAAGTAATAATTACAAGAAAGAATTTTCAAAAATATAATAATCCAAGCGAATTACATGAGCAAGGGATAAAAACTATTTATAAAATACATGGGTCAACTAAGAACATCATTAAAGGAAAGGATACAAGAGATTCTTTAATAGCTACAATTCAAGCATTTGGCTCGAATAAAGAAGGATTAAATGTTTTTCAAATTGAGCCTTTTAAGCGCCCTTTATTTGACAACATTTCAAAGAATCGATCTTTACTAATCATGGGCTATTCTGGAAGCGATGATTTTGATGTTGTTCCCACGCTAAAAGTTCTAAGGGGTCTCCAAAATATTATTTGGATTAATTATATAAATGATGATGGGGGTAATGAAAAAATCTATGAAATTGATATCGATTCAACTAATAATTTAAGTAAAGTCGATCAAATACTTATAGAAATTCACCGTATGAATAGTGCAGCCCATATTTATCGTGCCGATGCAAATACAACGAGAATGATTAAAGAAATATTCGAAATCAAGCCAAAAATAAGCCCAGAAAACTTTTCAGCGAGCCCAATGGAATGGTTGAAGGAAAATGTCAAACCTCCAGATGAATTTTTGGAGTATTATATTCCTTATAAGATTTATTTTGATTTTGATATGTATAATGATGCAATGAGGTGTTTAAAAGCAATAGTCCATAAGGCCGAAGAATCAGATAGTAAATCTTGGAAAGCTATTGCAATTACTAGCATTGGACTTATTCATAAATGGCAGGGGAACTATTCGGAGGCTTTGAAGCTGTATGAAGAGGCTTTAAAGTTGGACGATCAATTAGGAAATTTATCAAACAAGGTCACAGATCTTAATAATATAGGGGAGATTCATAGAGCAAAGGGTAACTATCCGGAAGCATTGAAAATGTATCAAGAATCCTTAAAGATTGCCGAAAAATTGAACGATTTAGAAAGAAAAGCAGTCGCTCTAAATAATATTGCAGCGATTCGTTTTTCACTTGGGAACTTACTGGAAGCATTGAAACTGTTCGAAGAGACATTAAAGATTTACGAACAATTGGGAGATTTGATGAATAAATCCATCGCTTTAAACAACATAGGGATGGTTTATCATAGTCAATGGAATTTCCCAGAAGCCTTGAAGCGATACGAGTTAGCGTTAATGATTGCCGAACAATTAGGGGATTTATCAGAGAAAGCCACTCGTCTTAACAATATTGGAGAAATTTACAGAGAAAATGGACACTATCAAGAAGCTTTGAAATATTATATAGAGGCGTTAGGGATTGCCGAACAATTGCAGGATCTGTCGGGGAAAGCCATCTACCTTAATAATGTAGGGTTAGTCTATAAAGCGCTTGGAAATTATTCGGAGGCATTGAAATTATATAAAGAAGCGTTAAAAATTGACGATCACTTAGAAAATTTATCAAATAAAGCTGCAGATCTTAACAACATTGGAGAACTATATTTTTTACAAGAAAATTATCAAGAGGCGCTGAAATGGTACGAAAAGGCTCTAGAAATTGACGAAAAATTGGGCGAATCGTCGGGAAAAGCGTTACGTCTTTTTTGGCTCGGGACAATTTACGCTAAAATGGAAGAAAAAACAAAATCACTTAAATATTTAGAGCAAGCATTTACAATTTATAACGATTTAGGTTTGACAAATATGATAAATGCGGTACAAGAAAGTATTAAAGGTTTAAAGGGTTAATTATCGTCTATTGATATTATTTTCCCATTTGCTCAACTTTATTAATTTTATTTATAATATTAAGTTTATAACGAATTGAAATAGTTTAAATAATTTAAGAACGAAATTATGAAAACTACAAACCTAACGATAAAAGATTTATGGCGATATGTTTTTGGTGGCTTGGGACGATTTATACTGATATGAAGGAACAATCAGAAGCACTTAAAAGTTTGGACCAAGCCCTAGCAATCTATCAAGAATTGGGCATGACAGACGAAGTTAACGGAGTTCAGAAAAGAATTAATACTTTAAAGGGCTGATTATCGTTTATCCCAAATCTAAATAACAAGGTATAAAAAATTGATATTATCAAAGAAAGCCGTTATATTAATACTTATTTCTGTTTTAATTGCCAATACAACCGGGATGGGCGTATTTTCTTATGCTCCTAGATATTTATTATATTTAAATGTTGATGTAATTATTATCCAACTTGTATTAACTTTTTTTATCCTCACAACTGTGATATTTCCCCCATTAATAGGTAAATTTTCAGATAAAATCCAGCATAGAGCAAAGCTTTTTAAATTTGGGGCAGTTGGAGTGAGTTTTATCTTTCTCTTGTTTTCTACAACAATTACTTTAGTTTTTTTTGTCGTTTTATTGTTTTTATATGGATTTTTTGGTATTTTTGCTCGATTAAAATTTGTACTCTATGCGGAGTTAGTAGAAAACGATCATCGTTATATTGCTTATTATGCTGCTATAACAGCTCTAGGATGGTTTTTAGGGGCCTTCTCAACAGGAATTTTTGTTGATATGTTTGGAATTGATCAATATTTTCAATATCTACTAATAATTTCTTTACTAAACCTTATTATTATTATGTTTATTAAGGAAAATAGATCGTTAATCCTGGAACGCCATGAAAAAGAGAACCTCGAAAATTTAAATGATATCATTCTAAATAAAGAGAATGAAATAAATCCTATTTCTCGTTCCATTTATCCGAGTTTATTTCTCCGAAATTTCGGTGTTAGACCAATTTTAGCTGTTCTCGCCATATTAATGTTTTTTCACATTTCCAGCGATACTGAAATAGGTTTTCTGATAGGGATAAACTTTTTAATTCAATTTTTTCTAAACATCTTGCTAGGACATGTTATCACCGATAAAAATTTAAAATCGATAATGATTATCGGTTATATTTTAAGCGCAATTACAATTTTGGGATGGATTTTAGCTACGGAATTCTGGAGTTTTTTACTCGTTCAAATTTTAATTTCACTCTCTTTTGCCATGTTCATGACAGGAACTCAGATATATGTTTCAAAAAATACGACTCCAAAAAATAAAGGGAAATATATCGGATATATGAATACGAGCTCTCAATTAGGCTCCTTTTCGGGAGGATTAACCTTTAGCCTATTACTTGTGGTGTATTCTGGCAATTATTATATAAGTATGATATTCATGATTGCATTTCCAGCGTTGTCTGCATTAGTCATAGCATTGAAGTTTGAGAATAAAGAAGAAAAATAAGGCAATATTCTAAAATTAAAAGTAAAATTACTCCGGAAATAATGGTTGCAATTTATGTTCTCTTGCCATATTAATGATCTTTTCTTGTTCTTCGTCGTTGAGTTTCCGATAGCGTTTTACTGCGTCTAAAACCAACGGCCATAACCTCACATCACAGGGTAGAGAATATGTTGTTACTCCCTCTTGAGATAAGGTAAACCACACGGCTTGATCGACTAATTCCTGTTCATCGAGAGGGTCATACCAAGTATTGTAAGTGTTCTTACCCGTCCACCGACCTTTAGAAATTGCCTTAATAGCGGTAACGCCAATATTTCTATCTCGTGCCATCTGAAGAACTGTCCTGAAATCGTTGACTGGATTAGGATTTACTAGGGCAGCAACATATACGGGCAATAGGATTGTGTCAAAATCGTCAGATAACTCGAGGGCTTTCTGGAGTACTTTTACATCATTATGTCCCGTTATACCAATATGCTTTATTAAACCTGTTTCCTTGGCCTCTTTAAAGGCTTCCATTGCTCCTCCCTTTCCAAGAATCTGGCGTAATTCCTCCATTGAGGATACGGCGTGGAACTGGTACAAATCAAAATAAGTGGTGCCAAGCCGTTCCAACGATCTTTTGAGCAGCCTCCACGCCCCTCTCTTGTTTCTTCTTAAAGTTTTCTCAGCCAGAAAAAATTGGTTTCTGTATTTTTCTACCCACGGATTAAGTCGTATTTCTGCTTTTCCATATGTTGGAGCAACATCGATCATATTAATTCCGTTATCCATCGCGAGATTAATAGCCTTATCAGCTTCTTCTTGTTCAACATATCCGAGTCCACATCCACCCATCGCAATAATAGACACTTTAGTCCCAATTTTACCAAAAGTACGAGTTTCCATTAAATTATCTTACTATCTCTATTTATTATACAAAGTCGATATAATCATAAATTTTTACCATCCTTAAAATTTCACCTATTATATTTTATAATGTTTACATTGCTACTTCTTAATTTAATGCTGCTGTCTACGGAATATGTGGTGAAAATGTTCAAAATAAAGATTTATTAAAAAGAGAGCGAACGAAATACCAGCAAATATCAAAAAAGGGAGAATAGGAGAAATCTCACCTAATAATCCCGCAAAGATAGGAGTTAGTGCGCTTCCTAACCCCACCGCGCTCTCAAAGAATCCTGCTTTAGAACCTTTTACTTCATTTTCTTGATGCATTAGTAGCAGTTCAAGCGACGATTTATATATTAAACCGCTAAGAACTCCAAGCAATATAAAGATTCCAATTACAAAAATCATTGATTTGACTATGGTTAATAATAGCAATAAAATTGAAATAAAAGCGTAAGAATAGGTAATTCTTTTCAACGAGCTTTCAATATATCGACTAAATACGAAATATACAGTTCGGCCTATACCGAGAGAAAATAAGATTACTCCTACGATTGTCCCCGTAAAATTCAGTCCTTCTGGTCGAGACGCATAGTCTACAAAATAAGTGTTAGCAAGTTTACCGATTAATGCGTAAATAAACACTCCAAATAGAATTCTGACTGATAAAATATTAATTCCTTTTTTATTTGTGCTATATTTCTCTTCATTTTTATCTTTCCCAGGAATATTATTCTTTTTTTTTGTATCGCTTTCATTCTTTTTTAATTTTGGCAAGAACAAGATGACGGATGAAAACGCTGATATGTAAACAAAAAACGCAAGAAAGAAAGCCATTTGAATGTAATAATCTGAAAAAACACCCCCTAAAAGAGGTCCTATCATAAAACCTATGCTCCATGCTATGCAAAAACTTGAAATTCCTCTTTGATGCGCCATTTTTGATTCGCTGGTATTTTCTGAGATGTAAGACTCAACGGCTGGCCAAAAGAAACCGTATGCGCATCCCAATGCCATTTGACCTATTATCAGTTCCAGAATAGACGAAACAACAAATATATAATACAAAGCAACCCCCATTTGTCCTATAGTAGCAAAAAATAAGCTTCGTTTTCTTGGCATTTTATCACCCAACCTTCCTAAAACGACCGCCATAATAAGATAGGAGAGCCCATACGCGCCACCAATTAGGCCACTTTGAGTAGGAGTTGTACCTAGCTTTACACCATACAAAACGCTCGTAGTCAAAAGCAATCCTAGGTTTAAATCGCCAAATACCGCATTCTTGGAAAATATGAAAATAAAAAAAGTTATTTTTTATTCTTAATTGATATTTAATTCATCTTCAGTTATAACTCGTGCTTCCTTTATTCCTTTTCTAAAACGTTTCACCAGATATTTTTTTGTTATTAAAGAATAAATGAAATAGGCGGGAGTCATTGTAAAAATTAATAACAATGGAGTGACTATAAGAATTCCCATGATTGCTGATACATCTTGTAGACGAGTTAAAAAATAGTAAGAAATAAATGATACATAATACACAATTGCTGTGATTCCGGCATATCCGCTGATAATATTTTTATATTCAAGGTGAAGTGGTTCTATTTTATACAAAGTCCTTACATTTTCAGATGGGAGTTTATGATGTATCAAGCCAGCATCCTCAATAGCCCAACCAATAGCTAAGATACCTATTGCAATAGGATAAACAAGAAATGCTATGTTGTTGAATATATCTTGAATGTATAATGGATTATCTATGCCGATTTCTCCAACCCAGTAATTTTTTTGTTCATTCGTGAGGAAATTTTCAACTCTGATAAATCCCGAACTGATTAAAGTTGCACTTAACCCCATTGTTAATAAAAACACGAAGATTGCTCTTAGGAAAAATTTTTTCACATTGAACAATTCCAGCGGTATGTCAATATAACTGTTTTTATATTGAAACCATATTTTATTCTTTATTTTAATAAAGAGGGGAACAAATATCAATGGAAAAATTATGATAAAAACTATAGAGGCAATATTCGGCCACAGAACACTAAAAATTAGTAAATGAGTCTCTAAAGGTAAATTTGTTATCGGAACTATCGATTGCGCTTTACTACCTTGACCAAACGCAAAAGTTAAGGATAAGATCAATGCAAGAATGTAAAGAAAAAAAAGTATTGGCGCTATTATATGGTTTTTTTTCATACAAATCATATATATTTTTTTATAGAATAGATTTTAATATGTCTATATTAATAATAAATCCAAAATAATTTAAATTAAATAGTAATTTGAGACTTTTACAATAAAGTAAACCTTAACTTAATGAACTGAACCAAAGACTTAGAAAATTTTGTGAATTTTTCATGAAGTTTGCTTATTTTTAAGCAGTTCATACCAGAAATCTTAGATTATTTATTAATACCAAGCAATTTTTTTAAAAGAAATAAAGCACCTTGCTTGTCTAAAGGTTCGTTGTTGTTTCCGCATTTGGGGTATAGACAACAGGCTGGACAGCCGTTAGGAGTATCGCAACAATAATATAGAGATTTAAGCGTTTAAATTTTCAAACATTTTTGTATTTCTTTCGTATATCTTCGTAAATTCACGGTAGATTTTTTTATAAATCTTTTTAGAGTTTAGATTAGGTTTAAATGATTTTTCAATTTGAATTAATGGTATTGCTTCCGAAAAATCTTTAAGTATTCCTGAGCCAACCATAGATATAATAGCTATACCACTATTAGACGCTAAGTCAGGTTCAGCTATTTTATTTATATTTTTTTCTAAAATATCTGCTAATATCTGACACCATATATCTGATTTGCAACCCCCTCCAATAGTATTAATCTGCTTACTCTTTCCTACTAATCTTTCTACGTAAGTTAATCCCCATTTGATATTAAATGCAACTCCCTCATATACTGCTCTTAAAAGATCTACTCTTTTATGGGCAAGGCTTAGATTATAGAAACCTCCTCGAACATTTGAGTCGTTAATAGGACTTCTTTCCCCATACATCCACGGAGTAAAAATTAGATTTTTCGCGCCAGCTTCAGATCCTTCTACAGTAGAATTCAAATATTCATATAATTCTTTTGGATTATTTTTATATTTCTCTACTTCACCTTTAAACATAGCATTTGCTATCCAATCAAGACAAACAGCACCAGTTTCTTGCTTACTGATGCATAAATAATTATTTTGAGCAGAACAAATACTTCCTGTGTAATATGCAATATTTTTTTTCTGTTCAGAAAGATGCGCTGCGACAAAATCGGCCGTTCCTAAACAAACAATGAGCTGTTTTTCGTTTATAGCCCCAGAACCCAAAGCCCCAGCAGTAAAATCAACAGATCCTACAAAAACGGGAAGCTCTGATCTTAAGCCTAGTTCCTCGGCGGCTTTTTTTGTAAGTTTACCTGCTAAATCAGTCGTTTTTTTTATTTCAGGCAGTTTTTGCTTGTCTATTTCAAATTTATCTAATATAATATCAGACCAATTCAATTTATTTAGATCCGAATCCATCATCCATGAAACATTTCCTAAATCTACTGAAGTTATTGCATTATTTGTGCATTTGTGGACTACAAAATCCTTTACATTGAGAAATTTATATGTTTTTTTGTAAATTTCTGGTTCATAATTTTTTAACCATATAATATGTGAAATGGGGTCCTTCCCATTTAATCCAGAAGAATTCTATTTCTTCTGTTTAATCCTGGAGCACCCCCCGTGTTATCGAGAAACATACTAAGTGTATCAAAATTATAGCCAGAGACTAACTCGTCTCCCTCTGAATATTTATGAGTTATTGTCGAGGCCCGAGTATCAAGCCAACTAATACACTTCATTAAAGAGATTCCTTGTGCATCTATTGGAATCGTACAGTTCCCTTGGGAATCGAAGATTAAATCTATAATATCGTCCGGATTAATATTGTTTTCATGAATAACAACGTGAGTTGCTTTTATTACAGAATTCCAAAAATCTTCGGGTTCTTGTTCAATCCACCCTGGTTTTGGGGGATAATAAAGCGGATAATTCACTTTTGTTTGATAAAGAGCATTTAATTTTAAGTCAAATAAAACGGCTTTATTGCCCGATGTTCCTAAATCATGAGTTAAAATATATTTGCCTGTCATTTTTATAATTATTGATTTTTACTTGTATATTTAAAAAAATATGCTAGTTATACACAATATGTATAACTTGCATAATAAATAATTTTGAATTAATTAACAATTTTTCTTGTAAAGAATTTGTATTTGTTTATAGTTTTTAAAATCCAATTTAAAATTGTTTTTTTGATTTCTTTAGTTAAATTTGAAACGATAATTGTATAAGCAAGTCTAAGTTCTTTTTTACTATTTTTATCTAAAATTAAACGAGCATCACTGATTTTATTCTCTTGATACGCTTTAGTTATTTTTGCTTTTTCTCTTATTATTCTTTCTTTCTCTTCTCTTTCTTTACGAATTCGCTCTTTTTCTAAAAAAATAAGATTTAATCCTCGAAATCATTTAAATCATCTAAATATAATTTTCATCGAAAGAATGTGATATTAAATTTTTCAAAGATTAAGGAGCTTGATGATTTATGAAAAAAGGAAAAATTCGAAATGTCAAAGGAGATTTAAGAACTAAATATTCGAAACTCCTCAAATACTTGGATATTAAACCCATTCTATCTGATTATAAAAAATCAGAAATCTACAAGCGTATTGCAAATAGGACATTCTCCCCATCCTTTTCTAAGGTAGTACCCGCATTTTGGGCATTCTTTTAGTTCTTCATCCTCTTTCCATTCAGTCACTTTTAAACCCTCCTTTTGGCGTTCATGTTTAAGTTTATCTAAGTCTTCCTCTGTCCATACTTCCATACTAAGAGGAACTGCAGGTTGTCGACTTTTAGCAACTTTATTTAATTCCTCTTCCGTCCAAGTGGATGAGGTTTGACCTCGTGCCATCCAAGGCGATTCAGATGTGCTGGTGCTCGTTGTTTTTGAAGTGGAAAGGTGTTTTATTATCATGATAAGCGAATTGCAATTTGGACAAACTTTTCCTGGTAAATAACTTAAACATCCATCGTGAAAAAATGCCCCACATTCAGCTTTCCAAGATACATTAATTTCAAATTCCGTTTCTGCTCTACTGCATCTAACACAGACGCTATTTGGAGGAATTTCAGACAATTTCTCGCACTTTTCTTTTTTAATAAGCCTCGCATCATCAATACCAAGCTTTCTCATAGCCTTTTGAAGCGTTTCTTCATCAATATCAGATATATCTCCGTCAATATATTTTTCCATTTCGATAATTTGTGCTTCTATCTCTTTTGCCATTTTTTCAACAATTTCCATTAATTTTTTAAGAAGATCATTAACATTCTCTAACCTATAATATGCTCCTCCCGTAATTTTCGATAAATTTTTCCATAACTTTTCACATGAGGGGTCATAGGTATTACCGGAGAGGTGTGCTTGAATTGCAAATAGGGTAATGTCTCCATTATTAAATTTTCGTGCAATTTCAACAGGATCGTTCTTACAACAAACTTTATCGTTTTTGTTATTAGAATAGCCATGAGCGGGCGCATCACCGATTAAAACGACAATCTTCTCCGCTTCTTGTTTCCAATTCATATTTAAAGCGGTATTTAATCCGGATCCAACGCATTCTGGAGTATCCCCCCCGCCCGCATTTTTTTCCTTTTTTAAAAATTTCTTAATTTCGTCTCCATTCCTTGTAAATGCATAATTCCTAATTATCCATGAATCTGTATGATCGCGGAAAAGTACAACAGCAAAATGTAGGGTCATATTATATTTTTGAGCTGTAGGCGAATTTTCTAATTGATTAATTATATTGCTCGCAATATTAATAACTACTTTCCTTTCACTACTCATAGAACTCGTATAATCCAAAACGAGATTGAGATCGATATGCGCAAGTTGTTCTTTGGGTTTTAGTTTTTTGATATTTATCATCAAAATATTTATACAAATTTATAGTATAAATATTTTTTTTTTTGTTAGTAGCACTAATTTTTTGTCACAAATCAACAATAATTATTTGTCAAAATTTGTCACTAAATTCGTGATTTTTCTTGATATTTTTACATTTATATTTTTCATCAGTGATGAAAAATATGTACACATCAAAAGAGATCGTCGATTCGCACGGTGGAAAGATCTGGGTCGAAAGCAAGGGAGAAGGTAAAGGATCTCGATTTATAGTAGAGTTGCCTGTTAAAAAATAAATAAATCTAAAATAAAGATAGATAATAAACAGTTTAAACGGAAATTGTTCTATCAGAGAACATGATTAATAACGGATGTTCCCACGCCTTATTTTCAGCGCCCACTTCTTCTAACCTTATTCTATCGCATTTTATAGGTCTTATTTCGTGATAGCCTTGCATTTAGATGAAGCATTCTACAAAGCACCTTATGTTTTTATTCTTACTTTTTGGACTAGACTTATTCAAATAATATAAAGACTAGTAAATTTTAGTTTATTTTTTATAAATTCGTATTGAATTGTATTATA
Organism: Promethearchaeota archaeon; assembly: GCA_030605085.1. Next base: position 14,339 of record JAUWBH010000114.1, read on the forward strand.
TCCTCTTAGGTAGTTAATTTAATTGCATTATTTTCTAAAAACACAATATTTAAATATGTAAATTCACATATGTAAATTAGTGGTTGTTGTCAATTTATCATTGACAATTAAGAATTACATTTTATAAAAAAATCAAAAATTTGATATTAAAAAAATAAGGGAGATGGAAAAATGACGACAATTGAGGATTATTTTGATAAATTTATCAACGAGCGAAGTTTTTATGGAAAAAAATATAGCAATATGTCAATATCAGAAGAAGAGTATAATAAGCTTATAGAAATAGCAGAGAAATATGAACTTCTCGCTGCGGAACATAAGAAGATAAAATCAAAAAACGACGCTTTGCTCAAAGAACTTGACGATTTAAAAGAGGACGGGCGAAAACTTAAAGAGTTAGAAAAAGAAAACGATAAATTTCTTAATTCACTCTTAAGGACGAGAGCGGATTTTGAAAATTACAAAAAAATGTCTGAACGAGAAAATCAAAGATATAAATCGTATGTTATGGAAAATATTCTGAAAAAATTAATTAATCATTACGACGACTTGGGTAGGGCATTAAAAGTTTTGGAAACGATTGAGAACGGAGAATCTGTAAAGAAAGGTTTTGAGATGTTAATTCAAAATTTCGAAAAATTATTTAGGGAAGAGGGCGTTGAGCCAATGAACTGTGAGGGAGAAAAATTTGATCCATATAAACAAGAAGCATTGATGGTAGAGGAGCGTGATGATCTCCCTGAGAATATTATAATAGAAGTATTAGATAAAGGTTATTATTTTAATAACAAAGTTTTAAGAGCTGCAAAAGTGAAAATTTCAAAAAAATCAAATTTAGAAGAAAAAAGCAAATAAAATAAAAAAAAATAACAAAAAGGAGTGAAAAAATATGGGAAAAATAATAGGCATTGATTTAGGAACTTCAAATTCAGCAGCCGCTGTGTTAGTAGGAGGTCAACCAGCAATTATTCCAAGTGCTGAAGGTAATACCCTAGGAGGTAAAGCATTTCCATCAGTTGTTGCTTTTACTAAGGACGGACACCGTTTAGTTGGAGAACCTGCAAGACGTCAAGCGATCTCAAATCCAGATCGAACTATTACGGCGATTAAACGAAAGATGGGAACTTCATACAAAGTAACTATTGATGGCAAGGATTATACACCTCAAGAGATTTCAGCGATGATTCTTAGGAAAATTAAGGAAGACGCAAGTGCATATTTAGGCGAAGAAGTAAAATATGCGATAATTACAGTTCCAGCGTATTTTAATGACAATCAACGACAGGCAACGAAGGATGCGGGAAGGATCGCTGGATTAAATGTTAAGCGTTTAATTAACGAACCAACTGCTGCAGCCATAGCTTATGGATTAGATAAGAAGGATGCACATTTAAAAATCGCTGTGCTAGATTTTGGTGGTGGTACTTTTGATGTCACTATAATGGAGATGGATAATCAAGTGTTTGAAGTAATCTCCACAGCTGGAGATACTCAGTTAGGCGGAACTGATATGGATAGAATTTTAGTAGATTTTATCGTTGACGATTTCAAGTCAAGAGAAGGTGTAGATTTATGTTCAGATTCAATGGCAATGCAAAGAATTAGAGAAGCTGCGGAAATTGCTAAAATCGAGCTCTCAACTTCCGTAAACACAGATATTAACTTACCATATATTACTGCAACTGATGCTGGTCCTAAACATCTCAATATGACATTAACTAGAGCTAAGTTGGAACAATTAATCGAACCGGTGTTAAAGAGATTAGACGCACCTATATTGAAAGCGATAAAAGACGCTGGCTTACCAAGAGGGGAAATTGATAAGGTAATATTAGTTGGGGGTCCTACACGAATGCCAAGCGTAGTGAAAATATTTAAAGATTTGATCGGTAAAACTCCTGAACATAGTATTGACCCTATGGAATGCGTTGCGTTAGGTGCTTCAGTACAAGGCGGTGTGTTAACCGGAGAGGTCAAAGATTTACTTTTATTGGATGTGACGCCATTATCGCTAGGCGTTGAAACATTAGGAGGTGTTTTTACAAAATTAATCGAGAGAAACACTACCATTCCGACAAAAAAAGCAGAAACATTCTCAACCGCTTCAGATAATCAGCCTGCAGTTGAAATCCATGTTCTACAAGGAGAAAGACCAAGAGCAGCCGACAACATAACACTTGGTAGATTTCATTTAAATGGCATTCCACCAGCACCTAGAGGGTTGCCTCAAATCGAAGTATCGTTTGATATAGATCAAAACGGTATTTTAAATGTATCTGCTAAAGATAAGGGAACTGGAAGAAGCCAATCAATTACAATAACCGCTTCAACTAAAATGAGTGAAGACGATATTCAACAAAAAATTCGAGATGCTGAGCGATATGCCGATGAAGACAAAAGGTTTAAAGAGTTAACTGAAGCAAAGAATCACGCCGAAGCGTTAATTTACCAAACCGAAAAATTATTGAAAGAAAACGAAGCTGTAATCGGAGATTTAAGAACTAATATCTTAGATAAAATTTCAGACCTTAGAAGTGCGATGGAGACTGAAGATGTTGCGCGGATTAAAAGTTCAATGGAATCCTTACAAAGCGCTCTACACGAAGTATCTGCGAGAATGTACGGTCAACAACAAGGAGCTCACCAAGGAGGATACCAAGGAGCTCCACCCGGAGGTATGGGCGATATGCCACCAGGAACAACTTACAATTACAGCGGAAAAACTCAGGACGAAATCGAAGAAGAGCAATTCAGAAAAGCTACTGGTCAAGACGATGTTGTAGATGCTGAGTATGAATAGATTTTAATTTTTTTTTTGTTTTTTAATTTTTTTTAATTTTTTTATAATTCACGATAATAAATACGAGGTTGTAAAATATGGCAACAGATTATTATAAAAGATTAGGTATTAATAAATCCGCATCAAAGGAAGAAATTAAAAGAGCATTTCGAAAATTAGCTCGAAAGTATCATCCTGATGTTAATCCGGACGAACATAAGTCGGGGGAAAAGTTCAAAGAAATAAATGAAGCTTATAGTATTTTGAGCGATGATAAGAAAAGAGAAATGTACGATAAATTTGGCGTTGTAGAGGGTGATCCTTCTTCATATCAACAGTGGGGAGGAGGTCCTGGAGGTTCAAGAGCATATCAAGGGCCAGATGGTACAACTTACTATTATTCAACATCAGGCTCACCCGGAGGATTTGACTTTAGTCAAATTTTTGGAAATCATAAAAGTTCTACAAGAGGAGTTGGTGGATTTGATTTTTTTAACGATTTAGGTGATATATTCGATGTTTTTACAAATAGGGGGGGAAGCACCAGAGCACGATCTACCCGTTATAATAATTTACCGAGAGAGGGTGACGATTTAAGATACGATATGGAGATAAGCTTTATGGATGCGTTTTATGGGGGAAAAAGGAAAGTTCAGTATCGAGATCCGGCAACTGGCGTAGAAAAAACATTAACTGTTAACATTCCTAGATGTATTAAAGACGATCAAAAATTACGACTTAAAGGAAAAGGAATGCCGGGTGAAAATGGAGGCGCACCTGGAGATTTATATATTGCGATCCATATAGCAAAACATCCTAGATTTGAAAGAAAGGATGACGACGTATATGTTGATGTAGAAGTCCCTTTTACGACAGCTACGCTTGGAGGTAAAATTCAAGTGCCCAGTATAGAAAAGACTTTAAATGTTACAGTTCCTCCTGGAACTAACGATTCTTCAATATTAAGGTTAAAAAATCAAGGTTTTTACAAGATTAGATCAAACGAGAGAGGCAATCTATTAGTAAAAATAAAAATTCGGGTTCCTAAAAAAATAAATAAAACTCAAAGAGAATTAATACAAAAATTGAAAGAAACAGGTTTATAGGATGGTGATAATTTATAATGATGAAATTTGATAATTTCACGATTAAAGTTCAAGAGATTATATTATTGTTTTTTGTTTTATCAAAATGGAGGTAAAAAATATGGAAAAAGTTTCGGAAGTAAATAAAACAACAAATATTTGCCCAGAATGTGGGGGCATTATTATTTCAATACAAGAGAAGGGAGAGATTGTGTGTAGGCAATGTGGTTTAATAATTAACGAAAGAAATTTAGATTATTCTCATAGTGGTAGAAGGGCATTTACTAATCAAGAAAAAATTAACAGAGAGAGAACGGGATCACCAATTTCAAGATTATTGCCCGATATGGGATTGACTACTGTTATTGATAGAAAAAATATCAATAATCCTGACTTAAAACGAGCTGCAAAATGGAACACTCGATTAACATGGGAAAAGAGAAATCTTCTAATTGCGGTTACAGAGTTAAAGAGAATTTGTAATAATTTAGACTTACCTGAACATATTAAAGAAGAAGCTATGCGCCTTTACAAAATGGCTTTTGAAAAAAAATTACTCCAAGGTAGAACTATTAAGGGAATGATTGCAGCGTGTATTTACTACGCGTGTAGATCGCAAAAAGTCCCTAGATCGCTTCAAGAAATTTTAGACCAGACTTCTGAAAGACCTAAAGATGTAAGAAGATATTATAGTACTTTAATAAAAGAATTTAACTTAAAAACACCTTCAACAGATCCAATTACTCTTGTACCTAAATATATAGTAGATATCGGTTTAGACGCAGAAATAGAAAGTTTAACTAAAAATCTCTTGAACGCTTACATATCTCGTATACCCACCAGCGGAAAAGATCCAAAAGGGATCGTGGCAGGCATTATATACTTGGCGTGTAAGCTGAGAGAAAAAAACATAACTCAAAAAGAGATAGCTGATATAGTTGGAGTTACGGAAGTGACTCTTCACTCTAGATTTAAAGAGCTCGTTAAAAAATTAGATATTGAAATATAAATTTTCTCTTTATTTTTGTTAAAACTCAAAGAGAATTAATACAAAAATTGAAAGAAACAGGTTTATAGGATGGTGATAATTTATAATGATGAAATTTGATAATCACTTAAGCGTTTAATCTTAAAGCTATAATCTGGTCTTAATCCTTTTATATATTTTTTTGTCTCAAAAAATTCCTCTGGATTATGATATATATCTGCTATTAAAACTGGTTTA
>JAUWBH010000033.1 GCA_030605085.1 Promethearchaeota archaeon
GCACGGAATTTTAACAATTCTTTGGAGATTTTGGTTATAATTATAATTCATTGGGATAGTTAAAGTTTAGATTTTGTTATCGATATTAATGTACGAATGGAACTATTAAAAGTTATGGTTTAACTACTACTAAAAATGAAAAAGCCCATTAAATTTAACGAAGAGAGTATTATATCTCTTATTTTTTAAAACCTTCAGCGTCCAATCGATCGTTACATAATTGGTCGCATTTTCTTATATATGGATTATTTCTTCCAACGTGAAAAAATCCAACCTTTTCGTACTTCTCACGGAGCCGATAGACCTCACTACACAATTTTGATAAATGGGGGTAATTGATTCTCCATTTTTTATTAATCTGTTGTATTGCTAAATTACTATCGGAAAAGACTTGTAGATGTCCCCTGGAATATTTCTCAGCGGTCTTTAACGCATCGATAATTGCCTGATATTCAGCTGTATTGTTGGTGGCAGTTCCAATATAAGCGGATTTATCATATATAATATTATCCTTACGAACAAATAGAAAAGCGATTGCTGCAGGACCAGGATTACCGCGTGCTGCACCATCAGTATATATTTTAAGAGTATCTCCTTTTTTAAGTGGATTTTTGCTCATGTGAAATAAAAATAAATGTTATTATTTAAATTTATGAAATATATAGATTTAAGGTTTGAGCGTATCCTTATTAATATTTCTCATTTTGCAGACAATAACGTATATATACTCTTACATCTTAAATTCAAATATCTAATAAAAAATATAGATCCAATATTCAAAAAAGATAGGAGATGATAAATCTAATGGCAGAAATCTCAAAAAAATTTAAAATACTTTTTTGTGAAATCGTGGATATTGTTAATATTGAATTATTTATTTGACCAAGATATATATAGGTGAATTAATTCAAAAGATGATAATCATAAAAATCAAATAAAATGAATTTCATATTAGGTGAGATGTTGAAATGGGACTCGGATCGGTAAAGGTCGGGGGTAAAAAATTTAATGTGAAAAAAGTAATCGGGCAGATACGATTAGAAATATACAACATGGATATTAAGGATGTTTCGGAAATCAAGGAACTGGATAAGCTGAAAGAGCTCGAAGCATTGGATCTTTCAAACAATCAGATTACGGAAATCACGGGACTGGACATATTATCTAATCTCAAGCAGTTATTTCTTAATAATAACAAACTCGCGGAGTTGAAGGGGCTGGATTCGCTGACCAAGCTCGAGAGGATATTTCTTAACGGAAATCAGATCGCTGAGCTCAATGGACTGGATAAATTGAGAAATCTCCAGTGGGTGGAGATCAAAAAAAGCAAGATAACGGAACTTAAGGGGCTGGATAAGCTGACTGGCCTCATACAATTAGATCTTGAAGGGAACCAGATCACGGAGATCAAGGGCTTGGACGCATTGACCAACCTCCAAATATTATCGCTTAGTAGGAATCAGATAAGCGAGATCAAGGGGTTGGAGGCATTGACCAGCCTCCATACATTGCGTCTTGATTACAATAAAATCAAGGAAATCAAGGGCTTGGATACACTGACCAATTTCGAAACTTTGTATCTTAATGAAAATCAGATTACAGAGATCAGGGGCTTGGAGGCGCTGACCAATCTCGAAACTTTGTACCTTGATTCTAATCAGATAACGGAGATCAAGGGACTGACTAACCTTGGAAAATTAGAACTTCTATATCTTGGTTTCAATCCCATTGAAGGGGATTTTGAAAAGAATATGATGGGTGAAGAGAATATTAAAAACTTCTTAAAGTCCTATAAGCAGTGAAAAGAAGGGAACGCGGGGTAGAAATAGAGTATGGTATACAACATCATATTGAAAATTCTAGAGGAGACATCTCTTACGAATCGTCTTACGACGATTTTGTTCTTTAATTTAAATTCATTTTTTTCACCATAATAATCAGTAAAAAATTTAGGAAAGATATAATATTAAATAATCGTCCCCTAAATTAATTGTAAAAATAATAATTCGATAGAAAAAAAGTTCATTAAATTCATAAGTATAAAACATTGAAAAAAGGCGCTAAAAAAATAGAGAAACCCGTAATTCAAATTTTAGTAAAGGACGATGAGAATTTATGTGCTAAATGTTGTAAGACTAGAAATGTTATAACAAGGATGCTTGAAGATGTTCCGAAAATAAAAGAGAACATTGAACTTATTTACGAGGATATTACATCGGACGAAGTAATTGAGAAATATGGGGTACTTATTCCACCTGTTATTGTTATTAACAATTCTATCTATTTAGAAGGTCATGTGCCAATTATTAAGAAGTTAGGAAGAGAGATATTAAATTTGCTGAATCATTGAAAATTATTGGAGTTTTAGCGGCAGTTTGTAAATAATCTCATACAATTCACTAAGGCTCTACCCATAATAGTATTTAAATCTTCACTATTGATGAAAAATCGGTTATATGTTAATCATTTTGATTATCGTTATCCTCAACATCATTTTCTTCATCTTCCTTGAAAATTAAATCATGATAAAGATTTGGGTTAAGAGAATTGATAATATCGTTGTAAACGGATTCTTCTTGAAAATAGTTTAATTTAAAAATTTTAATTCTACTATTTTAACAACCATTTAGTGTTCAACAAAAAATTATATTATCTGCCTCTATGCACATATCTAAGAAGCCATTCATCGTAGTCTTGTTACATCCAGATATTAATTCTTCTTCTGACATACCTCTTGCTTTCATACAAACTCCACAGACAAGGACTTTTGCACCTTCTTCAATTACAAAGGGTTCAGTTTGAAGAATTAACAGTTGATATTTGCATATCATAATTATATAATTTCCGAAAAAAATTAAATATTCTGAAAAAGATATATTATTTATGATTATTCAAGATAAAATTAAAGTTGGTAAAAAAGGAGAAATTCTTCCTAAAAAACACTTAAGAGAAGTTGCAGGAATTAATCCAGGGGATGAAGTATTAGTAATGGCATATCCAGGAGAACTTATAATAAGAAAGATATATTCAGTAGAGGAATTATTAGCAATGCCGATAATTGCAAAAGGAACTCCAGAAAATCACGAAGAGGATATAGAAGAAGAGCTTAAGTTGCAGGAGAATCTAACTAATGAAGAGCATTAAATCAATTGTTCTTGATACAACATATGTATTACCTTTATTCGGCATTGAAATTAATTTATCTCCTAGTTTTATCGAAGATATGAAACTACTGTGGAATGGCGGCATTAATGGTTATGAGTTTTATCTTCCTTCAATCTGCCTCATAGAAGCAATGTTTAAATTATTGGGTGAATATCGTAAGAATAAAGAATTCAGCGTCTTAGAGAGATATCAAATAAGTCTTCCAACCGTTTTGAATTCACCAATAATAATACTTAGTCCAGAATTAAATCCTAATATCAGTTTAATTGCAATAAAAATTAGACATATGGGTCATTTAGATTTTATGGATTGTTGGATTGCTGCTAGCGCTGTTATTTTGAAATCAATATTATTGACAGAAGACAAAGTATTAGTTGAAGTTCTGCAAAATATTTCTGAAACTCAAAATCTTACTACTTTATCATGGAATGATTTTAAAAAGGTATTAAAAAACAAATCATAAAGATAACCTTCAGATTATTATAAAAAACTATAAGAATTTATAAAATTCCAAGATTTTTTCAATCATCAATCTATATTTTTCAAATAAAAATATTTTGAAACTAATGAAGAGGTCTTAATAACCATCATACCATAGCCTAGTGCCATCTACTTTAGAAAAGATTCGAATTTTGGGACCAAATTCAAAATATGATAAAAATTAATTCTTGGAGTATTACCACATTTCACTAAGACTCTAGACTTTTTGTTTCCAGATCCTAAAATTTGAAAAATTAACATTAAAAGATTTAAATTTTTTTTCAATTAGAGGTAGACTCATTTCAGGTATTAAAATTGCTCCAGGACTTAACTTACGGCCTTCTATTTTATGAATTGTGCCTTCTCTATGATAATTATACATTTTTTTAGAATATTTTCTCGATGTGTTATATCCATATAGCATTCGCTTAAATTTCATTTTATTAGTAGAACTTAAATTCTTTAAATTAAAGTTAACAATTTGATAAGGTTCTAATTTTATATTTTTGAATAGTAACTCAATATAATTCGTATTACCATAGAGTAACTGCCCTTCAGCTAGAATTGATTCGAGTAGAGTGTGATCCATATTATCGATATTCTCGGGATAAATAAAGACCACTTCAACCAAAATGTCAATCTTCTTACTTAAATCCAGGAAATATTTAAAAATATTGGTTTCAAGATTGTGGGGCGTTCCTTTTTTAAGGATAACACAAAAATCAATGTCGCTATTTTTATTATAGTTTTTACGAGCGTAGGACCCAAATAAAAGAATTGAATCAATATTCGAAAATGTGGTCATATTATTGTTAAGAAAGCTCTTGATGTCAATTAAAAGGTGTTTATTAAATTTTTGATCAGCATTTTTCTTAATTTGTTTTATATTTAAATTAGATTTCATTTTTCAAAACCTCCAAACAAATTTCATCTAATTCATAATAAATTCTTTTTACTTCTTCAAAATCATTATTGGTCCAACTAAACCGATATGAGAATTTTGGTCTTAGTCTTGTTTCGATTTCTTGGAACAAGCGCCATACATTTTCTGTTTTGCTACTAAAAATTTGAGGTGTTCCTTCTAAAAATTGCCTTACTTTTTGGTGTTTATTAATATGAATGTTAAATTTTGAGACGCATGCTTCAATTATATGAAAAATTGAAAGAAAATATAACTCCACTCGAGATGGTATTGAAAGAGAATGCTTTTCTGCATCTTTTTTAAATTCCTTGTACCTTAATTTGTGGTTTTTAAAGGAGCCCAATTCATTTTCACTTTTTGTAATATCATAACACTAAAATCATTTCTTATTTAAAAATTAATTTACTAAAGAAAAATTGAAAAATTATTAATCCCCCTCTATTTATAAAGTAAAAATCAAAAAATAAACTTATACACCGTCTTCGGAACAAATTTACCTTAGTTGATTGATAAAGTGCCTTCTACTTTAGAAAAGATTCGAATCTTGGGAGCAAATTCAAAATACGATATTTGTGCCAGCACCGCTTCCAGTCGTACGGATAAATATCCAAAGCTTTTTGGAGATTCGCAAAAATGGGTTGGAGCTACTGCGAGTGCGGGGATTTGCCATAGCTATACCCCTGATGGTCGATGCATGAGTCTTTTTAAAACTCTCTACACTAATAAATGTATATACAGTTGTAAGTACTGTTTTTCTCAGAGTTGTAAGCAGCAAGTGAGTTTTACGCCGGAAGAATATGCTCGTACATTTATGAAACTCTATTCGATGAATGTGGTGGAAGGTATATTCATTTCCTCTGGAATTTGCGGTAGTGCTGATGCCACAACCGAGGAAATGCTGGAAGCGGTTCGACTGCTTCGATTTAAATATCATTTTCAAGGTTACGTTCATTTTAAGTGTTTACCTGGTGTAAGTCAGCATCTCCTTAAAGAGGCGATATCTCTTTCTGATCGAATCTCAGTCAATACGGAAGCCTCCACTAAAGAGCACCTCGCCGAAATAGCAGAGCAGAAAGATTTTAAGAACGATATCATAACGCGTCAACGCTGGTTAAAGCAGTTCCGTATTAAACACAATGAAGAGACTCTTAAAATCGTAAAAGATTTGAAGCAAGATTACCAAGATTATCAATTGGGATTCCAAGAAAAAATGATTAAGGATCGACGAAAGGACGGATACAAAAAGTTTCGATGGGATGGCGCTCCAATTCTCAATAGCGGTCAAACCACCCAATTTGTAGTGGGAGCCGCGGAAAACGAAACTGATTGGGATCTCCTTAGAAGAATCGATTGGCAATATCGAGAAATCGATCTGAGGCGCGCGTATTTTTCTGCTTTCATTCCAATCCAGGGAACACCATTAGCAAATAAGAAAGCAGCTCCTTTAGCGAGAGAGCATCGATTATATCAAAGCGACTGGCTATTACGAATCTATCATTATAAATTAAAAGATTTGAAAGAAGTTTTAACAGAAGAAGGCAATCTTCCCCGAGGAGATCCGAAAATTCATTTTGCGAGGCATTATTTTAAAGAGCGTGGACTTGTCGATCCGAACCAAGCGTCTTACCAAGAATTAATCCGAGTTCCTGGAATTGGTCCTATTTCCGCAAAACGTATAATTAATTTACGGGCTCAAAAATTTACATTTAAACGCCGGGAAGATCTAAAATTTATAGGTGTAGTGTTAAAAAGAGCGGATCCGTATCTCATAATAAATGGTCGAAATCAAACGAATCTCCATAATTTTTTCGATCGTGACGATAGTAAAATATTACAAGAGGGGTTTCAATGAAAACGAATAAGACGGGAAATTGCCAAGATCCGTTAGAAGTCATAGGGCGTGCTAAAGGATATTCACGAAAAGAGTTGATCCTTAATCTTCCCCGCCATTCTAAATTTACTCCTAGTCTTATACAACAGATTGAAAAGCTCCCAGAAGTACTCCTTCGCAATTCAGGTTCTCCAATGGCTAAGAAATTCATCCGAATGATGCGAGAAGTTAATACTGAAGCATATCGTGCGAAGCAATTTACGCGTACAGAAATAAATAATCGTGGTGTGTTATTCGGAGTAGTATTACTCAAACATCGAGTTATGGATCTTACCTTAAAATATTTTCACGATAGATGGCCACAATGCGTAATTTGCTTATATAACGAACACACTCATAAAACTGGTATAATAAACGAAAAAGGAGCTATTCGGGAGTTAAAATTACCCCTCAAAAATGTTGTCGAAAAAATTAGCAAAAATCGACCCATTGTACCATATTTTGAGGATATCCAATTTTCTGGAGAGAAAATCTTCGAAACGCTTTACAATTCACAAAACATTACTGAACGAGAGAACCCTCGTTACTTTAAAAGCATGATCCCCGACTATTGTTATAAATTACCTGGGATGAGAAATGGTGCAGAAAAGCGTTTGTCTTCTCGAAATAAGAAGCTTAATGAATTTCTTTAATAACCATTGATTTATTATATCTTAATTCGGATGAATATAACACTCATAATAATTTTAAACTAGTGCATAATATGTTAAATTATGTCAGAAATGAGAAAGAAACCGTTATTATTTGAAAAGTTTCATGATTTAGAATCAAACATTCCTTGGATAAAACTTGCTCCCTTAAGAACACATGTTAGGGAATTAAAATTCTTAGAACAAAAATTAGGTATAAACTCTCTTTGGGTAAAACAAGATGGCTTGACATCACCTCTCTATGGAGGTAATAAAGTTCGACTACTTGAATTTATCCTGGCAGATGCATTAAAGAAGGATTCAAAAGAAGTTGTAGCCACGGGTGGAATTGGTTCTCATCTCTCTATTGCGAATGCCTTATTTTGTAATAAATTAAAAATTAAACCTATTTCTATCCTCATGGATCAACCGGTCACTCCTTATGTTAGAAACAATTTATTACTTAATCTACATTTTAAAAACGAAATTTATTATAGGCAGAGATATATTCCGAAAGATGAAACTACTTATTTTACATCACTAGGAGGAGTCACAACCTTAGGAACATTAGGATTTGTAAATGCTATTTTTAAGTTGCAAAACCAAATAAATAATGGTGAAATGCCTGAGCCTGATTATCTCTTTGTTGCTTGCGGATCATCAAGCACGGCAGCAGGATTAACAATAGGAGTAAATATTACTAATTTAAAAACAGAGATTCATTTTGTTCAAACTTCACTTGTAAAAACTCCAATGTTAAATGTAGTTCAGAGATTGATAAAAAGAACTAGGAGGCTTTTGATAAAAGCAGGAGCTATAATTCCTCCAGAATCTTTCAAACACCTTATTCCTGAACCAATCCATTTTGGAGGGGAATATGGCATACCAACTCTAGAATGTCTTGAAGCTATTAAGCTCATCAAGGAAACAGAAAAGATAATACTTGAACCAACTTATACAGCTAAGACATTTGTGGTTCTTTTAAACTTTATCAGAAAAAATAAAAAAAAAATAAAAAAAAAGACAATACTATTTTGGAATACATATAATAGTCGAGATTTTTCTAATATTTTAGCTCGAGTAGATTATCATGGATTACCTAAAAACTTACATTGGGTATTCGAAAATCCTTTATCAAATTTTGGAATAAAAAATTATTTAGAATACATACGCTAGTTTTTAATACTTATAAAGTAGAATTCAATATTAATTAAAAATTACTTCATAAAAGAGAACTAAAAAAGGAAAAACTAGTTTTTTTTCTTTTTATTTAGCTCCTCGAGAGCTTTACTAGCAATAACTACGACTTGAATAATTTTTATAGCTGCAGATTTGCTCCCCTGTTCATCTAAAACTCTTGCTAAATTTAATAAGGCAACCACAGCATCCAATAATTCGGCTTTTCCAAAATACTCCTTAAGTGAATCCTCTAATTCTTCAACTGCAAAATCATCTAATTCAAGAGAATGATATCCCTCATAAAAAAGATTTAAAGCCCTTTCTACCAGAGGATGCACTTTTTTTTTATTATTTTCGCTCATTTTAGTTCTGAAATACAATATAAGAAAGGTAATTAGATTAATTATCAAAATGAATATTGGAATATTATAAAATATAATGTTACAATGGTAATAAAATTAATTATCGTCTTTAAAAAAGAACATATTAATCAAGGATCGTATTCTCTGATATTCTCAAGACATAGTAATGAGATAATTTTGAATAAATCAGTAATTTGGCGAACTATCATCAATATAAAGGAGATACTCATTTGATACCCTTAATAGAGTCAAATGAATTTTAATAAGATGAGATTAACTGAGATTATTCAAATAAAATCGTCGTTAAAATTATCTCAATTGTGTCATAAAGCCAAAAACTTGTACAATTTAGCGAATTGGTATTTTAGACAAGATTTCTTCAATCTGAACAATATTCTCTCTTATTACGATTTAGATTTCATTATTAAACACAAAGAAGCGTACAAGAATTTGCCTGCTCAGACGTCACAACAAATCCTTAAATTAGTAATGAGAAATTGGAAATCTTACTTTAAAAGTATAAGAACATATAGAAAAAATTACGAAAAATTTAAGAGAAGACCTCTAGAATTTGCTTATGCATTGCTTCATAGTACTCATCTTCATATCTTTTAAAATCCAAATATATCCTAATCAAATTCACTTCATAATTATACCTTGTTTCAGGGTTTAATTCATACAAGATTTTCTCATCAGAAATTACATTATATTGAACTGCGAGCGAGACTTTATTCAATATCACCAGATCAATCGAGAGAAATTAAACATTGAAATCGAGAATTTTATTTATTAAATCGTAAATTTACTCCAATAATCCAAGTTGAAGAATGTTAATATTATTTTTATATTATTACTACTTTAATTTTTTTATTGCAGATATGGCGATTTTAAATAAAGTGAAAGATAATGACAGATGAAAAAACTATCGTTTCAAATATGAAATTGGTATTTGATGAGCTGTTTAAATATGAAAAAAGTATTTATGACCCTAAACATTTAGATCAACAATGAAGACAAAAAAAAGTAAAGACGACAACGAGTCGTGCCAATCCACTAATAATCCCAGCGAGTGGGAGGAAAGAACAATAGAAATTGACGACGCTGGGTCGGGAGATCTTGTCGGAGACACCTTCATTGGCTTTCGGGACACGGAAAATGGAATGATAATATTTCAATCAGTTCCTGTGGGTCTCTATAACGAAGATAATAAGGGCGATGATCGACCGAAAAAACACATAGTAAAGATAGTAATCAATGCTCTTAGAGCACTTAATCACGGTAATGGAGATAGGATACTTCTTTGTAGGGGCGATTGTTTCAATCTTGTTAGAGAATATTTTAAGGAGAACGATATATATTACGAGCCCGCAATCATCGAAGGAGAGCTCCAAGACGCCGTGGAGGGTAGATATATTCAACACCTTAGAAAACTCGGGATAACTTCTGGTAACCTGACGATAGAGGCTGGAGCACAAAGATACTTTATCTTGTTTGATTGGGTATGCCGAGACTTTCCAAATCGCGAACATTTCGTCAAGACGGGGTTCCCAACTTGGAAAAAGAAATGGAAAAAAATCGCAATGAAGAGATATAAAAAGTATCAGAAAAATACATTTCGTAAAAGGGAGAAAATCGAAAGAAGGGCAAATGAGATATGCGATATTATGTCTGAGAATCCTATTTCTTTAAAAGAAGATTTCTCCAAGAGTCATTACGATGAATAATTTTTGTTATTTTTAGATAAATATTTTGTAGAGTTTACTATTCCTATGTTTTTAATTTTTTAATTTCATGATTTTTAAATAATTTAATTATGAAAAAAAAGTTAATTAAATTGAGGTTTTTTACCTTGCCAAGAGGAAATATCTTCAAAGGCTTTTGAAGCTTGGAGTACTGTGAGATCGTCTTGTCTCCTCCCAATTATTTGCATTCCAATAGGCAATCCATTGCTTGACCAACCGCAAGGGATTCTTTATTCATTTTTTTCGTCCATAATGTCAAAATATTTTAAATTAAAATAAATGTAAATTATTATTTATATATATCAATTATTTATTAATTCGTCCAACCTAATTATAAACATAGTTAAAAAATGTGGTGAAAAAAGTGTCTAAAGTAAAAAATGCGTATAAAGAAATTGAAAATGCCATTGGGCCTGATTTTATATCGGATAAAGATTTCATGAAGGCAGCGTACTCTCGGAATGTAGACCCCGCCTTCCCCGACAGATGGGCAGATATGATTGTGAGGCCTGAAACAACTGAAGAAGTATCTGAAATTGTAAAAATTGCGAACAAATATAAGATACACATGGTTCCACGAGGTGGAGGAGCGGATCTAGTTGGTGGATCGGTTTCTCTAGGCGGAATTCTTATAGATCTCACGCGGATGAACAATATTCTGGAAGTTAACGAGGACGATTATTATTGTATCGTTGAGTGTGGAGTTACTTGGTCCGCTTTACTCTCAGAAATACTCCCTAGAGGGTATACTACGGGCGTTACAGGTCCAGGAAGCGGCTACTCTGCAACTATAGGTGGAGGGCTTTCAAATAGCACTGCGGGAGGTGGCTCAACTAAATACGGATTGGTCCCAGATATATGTTTAGGCGTGGAAGTTGTACTCCCTAACCCGCAAGGGACGATTATAAGAACGGGAGCAGCGGCAAACAAATATGCCACACCCTTCTGTCGTTACGGTGTTGCTCCGGATTTCACGGGCCTTTTTATGGGTGATGTAGGAACGCTGGGAATTAAGACTAAAGCCTTTTTAAAATTATTTCCGGACCCGCCGGTTAAAAAGAACCTTTTTTATATCCTTAATAAAAACGATTATAATAAAGTATTTGAATTAGCGCACCGGATTCGAAAGGAAGTAAACGATGGATTACTTGGCTTGGCTTTTGTACCACTCATGTTGGTTCAAATGATGGCCGCTCAAGTTAAAGAAAAACCCGCTAAAAGGCCAAGATTAAAAGGTCCTCTATGTTCCTTGACATTGGAAGCAACAGACGAGCGAATTTTAGACGTGTATCTCGAAAAGGTTGACGAAATCATGACTAAAGATAACGCTGCTCGTCCTTTTAAAATACAGGAAATTAATCCAACTTTCGTGTCCCCTGAAATATGGAGTTATAAGTTAAGGAATTTTTTTAACTACTTCCACCCGTTAATTTCCGTAGCTCCAGCTAAGGTAACATGCACTACATGCCATAAGATTCCTTTCTCATCCATGGAAGAAATATCTAAAAAAGCACCTGCCTTTGATATTAAACATAGAAGCGAATTTCAGCCGGGAACCATGTCCTTATGGGCTGGTGTTATAGGAGTTTTACCGAATGGTAATTTTGTGGTTGTCGGCGGTTTTAACGCAGATAATGTTGAGGAGAAACGCGAAAACTCGATGAGGTTATGGCATAAAAAATTACATCATCAAGTTCGGTATGGAGGAGTACATTACTGGCTAGGGGAATCGATTTCGCAATCAATAGTCGAAGCTGATGCGTTCACGCCGGATTTTATGCAATTCTTTAAAGATGTAAAGAAAACTGTTGACCCGAATTTCTTATTGAGTCCTAACAAATTCCACTTGCACTCGTACGACGACGATTACACTAAATATTTAGTTAAAGAGGAAGAATAAATAGTTTCAATCAAATTAGATAAATATATATTCAGAAAATTTTATTATTCTTTTTTTTTCCCTCTTTTTTTTGACAAATCCCTTATGTATTAAAATAAAATAAATTGAAATTCAAAGACTTATCTATTTTATTAGCCCGTCTCGATTCTCATTTTATTTTTCGCATGATGAAAAATATTGAACGGAACTTCTTAGGATTCTTTTTGTAAACGTTAATTTCGTTTTGATATTTTTTAAATACCTTGAGCACTTTTGGATCGTCGTTGTACTTGTTGCGCAACTCCTTGATTCGTTCTTCCAACGGTTCGTAATATTCCACCCCCCATGCATCATCAGGTAATTGGAAATGATCTACGAGCTCATAACCACATTTAGAAATAAGTTCAATTTTGCTTGCCTTGTTTATCAAGTCATCGTGAAACACCATGAAGCCATTAATTTTTAGAATTCTCCCCCATTCCTTTAAGGCTCTTTCAAAACCAATAGGAGCTATAGCGCCTTCCGCCCATATAATATCAAAACTTTCGTTCGGAAAATCTAATTCAAACAACGAGCAATTTTTTGTCAATATCCGGTCAGATAAGCCTTCCTTTCTAGCTTTTTCATTTAACTCGTCTAAAGCGGCTTGATCAATATCTATTCCAATTATCTCCCCTTTGCTTAATCGTGCTAATTCTAATGTTGGTAACCCAGAACCACATCCAATATCAAGGATGCGTGGCTTATCCATTTTTGGAAGCATTTTAAATGCTTTAATCGTGTATTTAATGAAGGACTCTCGAAAATATTCGGGATTTAATTCATCTATAATTTTTTTACTCATTTACTTCGATCCTCCTCTCAACAATAGCGAAACATATCCCTTTTTGAAATGATCAAAGAAAGAATCAAAATGATTTAAATTAAAATTATTTAGCGATAAATTCTCTTCTTAGAATTTCAATGTTACTTTTAAGAGTTTCTGCAGTTTGAGTATTACTTAATCCATGCTGTGTAAGAATTTGTAACGCCTCCTCGAATAGTTGTATCGCTTTAGGATAATTAGATTGCGCGTAATGAACCCCACCAATACCGTTAAGAATCGTTGCTTTTTCCAACACATTTCCTGATTTTTCGTTAATCTTAAGCGCTTCCTCGTATGTTTTTAGGGCCTTGGGATAATCTTTTTGAGAGTAATAAAACGATGCTATGTTATTCAGAGCAATCGCTATTTTCGGCAAATCTCCTAATTTTTGGTAGATATTAAGGGCTTCCTCGAACATTTTTCTCGCCTCAAGATAGTTTCCTTGTGAATTATAAATATTTCCAATATTGTTAAGACGGTTGGCTTTTCCAGATTGGTCTCCCAACTGAATTGCGATCTTAAGAGCTTCCTTGAATTTTTTTAGCGCTTCGGGATAATTTTTCTGATTGTAATAAATCGATGCAATATTGCTAATAGTACTAGCTTTTCTCGAGAAATCACCCAGTTGATCGAAGATTTTGAGTGCCATTTCGTAATGTTTCATCGCCTCAGAGAAATTTCCTTGCATATAATAATTCATTCCGATGTTGTTAAGACGGGTGGCTTTTCCAAGCAGATATCCCAATTCCTCGTCGATTTTAAGCCCCTCCTCGTACATTTTTAGTGCTTCTAGATAATTACCTTGCTTATCGTAAATCATCGCGATGTTGTTAAGAAGGGTCGCCCTCTCTCTTAAACTTTCTAAAAGATTCTTTTTTGAATTTATTAATTGATTGACAATCTTAAGTGCTTCCGTATAAAATTTTAGAGCCTCGGAGTAATTCCCTATCGTCCTATAAACATCTCCCATGTTTCTAAGTAATTGAGTTACTCCAAATAAGTCACCTAATTGTTGCACAATACTAATTCCCTCTTCGAACCTGTCTGCCGCTTCGGAATATTTCCCCTTGGCGAACAATATCATTCCAATGTTATTAAGAGCGGCTGCTTTCATAGATTGATTGTTCGACCTCTCAGCAATAGAAAGCATTTCTTCTAAACATCTTGAAGCATCGTCATACATGTTAAAATCATTATAAATTCGAGAGGGGATCATATACTTTTTGAATTCGTCTGGTGTTTTTATGTTATTCTTAAGCCAATCCGTAAGGTCTATGGAAAAATTATCTGAACTTAGTTTTGGCTTAATTTCTAAGAGTTCCTTAACCATGCTCATTGTATTTACATTTATTAGATACACATGATTCACGTAATTCATTCGCCAGATTTCAAGAAGTATCTTAGAAACTTTTTTTAAATTTTTGTCTAGATTTTCTAACGATTGACTCGTGATATCGTCAATTTCGTAAATCTTTTCCTCATTCATTTTGATATCTTTTGCGTAATTTATCCAAATTACATTTCTAAGGTTTTTCAATACTTTTAAAGTCGGAACAATATCAAAATCATCGCTACCCGAATAACCCATTACTACTAAAGAGCGTCCGCCTGAGATGTTATCGAACAATTTACGTTTGAAAGGTTCAACTTGAAATACATTTAATCCCTCTTTGTTAGAACCGAACGCTTGAATGGTGGCAATTAAAGAATCCCTAGTTTCTTCTCCAGTTATAGTGTTTTGAGTTGAGCCATGAATTTTATATAGAGTTTTCTTTCCTTGCTCAAACAAATCGTATGGATTATTAAATTTTTCAAAATCATTTTTAGTTATTAATACTTTAATCTCGTCTTTAGGGACATCTGATTGAAGAAGAGCATGTTCAATCAAGAAATCGAAATTCGTGGTTATGACAAAATTCCCTTTTTTGATCATCTCAGCTAGAAAGAAATGTTGAACATTTGGTTTATCGCATAATCCATAAAAATCAATAATTTTTAAATTTGGATCCAATCGATCTCTAACGAGTTCTACCAAGGCTTCAAATCGGAGTTCTTCCATATCTAAAATTTTTTTGACCTCCGATTCAGCACAAGTGTATTTAACAATCGCTTCCATCATGGGATATCCCACAGGCAAGCAAGAGGGTGCGTCCATCGAACACCCAGCACCTACCAGAAAGGTCAATTTTGGCTCTTCCGCAAATATTTCTTTTATAGTGAGGTTTGTAAGTTTCATTAGAAAATTCTCTGAAATTAATTTATTACTTTAATTTTAAGAATTGATATTATTTAAAAATTGATCATAGGAAGATCTTTATCTTATTTTTCGTAGAATATTTGTATTCTTTCGCTAACCTTATCAAATCCGCTCTATGCTCTTCGTTTTTAATTCTCCTTAATCGTAAAATTTATATATTTAAAGTCTTTAGAAACTTCAAATATCATCAAGAAATTCTAAGAAGTTAGTTATTTGTTTATCAATTTTTTTTTGAGTACTCTCTATAGATTTCACTAAATGTCCAATTTTATCCCAATTAAGTTTAAAACCGTAGACATTTCTGAATATATGACGAAATCTTAGATAATCGTATAAAATTTCTTTCAAATCGTTATCGATAACTTGTTTTCTTATGCTCGGTATTTCTAAGTTCATCCGATCTAATAATGTGCTATGCCATGAGGTATCTAATGGTAAATCATCATCAATATTAATAGCAATTTTTCGCTATTAAAATTTTTTTTTTTTTACAAACCGAATTTGCTTTAGTGTGTACTCCATGTTAAATTTTAAATATTGGAAATTTTGTATATTTCATAGAAATGCAAATAATAAATTAAAGGTGATTTTCAATTTGAAAATAAAATTAGAGTTTAAAGTTAATGAGTATATTACTTTAAAATTGGAAAATGAGAAGACTATCATCTACATAAATGGTAAAAGATTCATGCAATGTATTCGTTTGCTTTTATCTTTTCCTAAGGAACATTCTCCTAAATTTGACAAAATCAAGTCTATTGACGAAGCTTCTGAGGTATATGACCATTATTTATGGGAAAATAGGATAATAGAGGAAAATGGAGGTATAATTGAAAAAAAGATAGCTCATTTTATAACTCCCGAATAAGAATTTATGGCTCATTGTTCAAATTTACAGGCATGGGCTGAAAATAACTATAATACAAACATACTTCACAGTAATTTATCATTTCCTTTATTAACAGAACTTAATAAAGCAGGAGACCCTATAGCGAAAAGGGTATTTGGAGAGGAAATCGCTAAGAGAATTGAGAATGGTTATTTACCAACAATAAAATTTTTATTTCAAGAGAATTACTTAGATTTTTTAAATTCTGAACAAAAAAAGCTTGTTGTAAGTTTCCTAAAACGAAATGTACGTGATTTAAACGAGGAAGAACAAAAATCTTCAGTTGTAATTCTTTGGAACTATATTGGGTGGATCTACAATGTATTGTATAAATATGATAAATCAATAAGTGCTTATAAAAACGCTATAAAAATCGATCCAATGAATGCGGTATCGTGGAATAGTCTTGGTGTCTCATATAATGAAAAAGGAAAACATGATAAGGCTTTAGAAGCCTTTAAGAAAGCCAATAAAATTCATCCTAAACAGAAATACTATTTGAACAATCTTGGATGGACATATTCCAATCTTGGAGAATTTGATAAAGCTATTGAAATGTGTGAAAAAGCGATTGATATTCACTCAAAATACGCTAATCCGTGGAATCATATAGGATTTTCCCTTTATAAAAAAGGTGAAGAAGATAAGGCAATTGAATTGATTAAAAAATCCTTGAAATTAAAACCAACTTATAGTCGGGCTCAATACTATTTAGCAAAAATATATTTTGAACTGGAACGCTACGATGAAGCTTTCGATGCATGTGATCAATGTATAGAAATTATTCGTTCTACAATCGATATTTACCAAAAATCTTCTTTTGATATTAAAAAATGCATAGAACTTCGCGAAAAAATTCATAAAGCAATACAAAAGAAAACATAAAATTAATTAAGATTTGAAATGGAACAAGTCATAATCTTTATAGATAACAGCAATATTTTCAAGGGCTTTAGAAAGTACAATATAAAGGCAGATTACGAAAAACTAAAAAACATAAAAAAGCCCGCTCCTTCATTTAGAGGCGAGTAGTTCAAAAACTGAATTTGTTTAGTTTGCAAAAGCAAAGTATTTGACATAACAACATTAAAAATAAAATAAAGGATTTATTTATGTTTAGGAACGAGTAAATCTAAAAAAATAATTTCTTAAGAATTTATTATAAATTCTGATTAATAATCAATCCTCTCCCTCTTCACTTTTCTCTTGAGAATCAATCCACGCAAGTACTTCATCTTGATACTGTGGGAAATCTTGATGGAGCTCACAAAGACCTTCAAATAATAAATGATAATTAATTTTACCGTATTGATGAACCACAATGTTTCTCATTTTTACCAGGGTTGTTGATTTTTGTGCCGTCTGGGGAGATATAATGCCTAAATTACCCAATTTTTCCATGCATTCTGCATATGTCTGAGGAGGGGATTCTTTTACATGGGCTATGATGTGCGTGCAGATATCAAGAATAATTTGACTTAAAATTTCGAAAATTCTCTCTGCCATTAACTGGAGATCTAAATCTCTTTCCAAATCCTCTGAAGTTTTTGAAATTATATACTCTAGTTTGCCCCAGTATTTTTTGCTAGAAAGGAATTTTTCGCGGAGCCAAGAAGAATCAATTATGATTTTTCACCCGAGTGTTCAACATATTCCGATTGATTAAGTAATCTTTTATACCAAATCATATGATCATAGTAAAGAGGGAGGATTTTTTCCATAAAAAACGAGCATACTTCAGGATTTTTTTCATATATTAAAATTCCATCAGTAATGGCATTAAATTGAACATGGAGGGGAAGTGTTTCTAATATTAATATCTCAAATTCTTCAAATTTAGTCAAATCTGTGGCTTTAACATGTAAATGCGTCAGAAAGTTTAGTTGGGTTTTAGAAGATAACTGAAGGAAGCTTGGAACGGAAATGAAAATATCTATATCACTCCACCAATTGTGTTTGTCTGTAGCCCATGACCCTCCAAGATAAGCAAAATCTATGTCATTTTCTTCAAAAAGACATTTTAATTTTTGAACGAGGAATTTCGCCATTTCTTGACCAGTTAAAGGTCGTTCAGTGGAGCGATTTAAGATATTCTTTACCTCCAATTATTAAAATTATTGAATTTTATTTATTAAATAGGAACTTTCATTTATATTTTTTATTTTTTAACATAAGGTTTACTAACTAACTCGGTTAATTAAATAATCTAAAAAAATATTAAAATTTTAAAATATATTTCAAAAAATTTATGTTATTGTTACAACAGTTTATTTACATAATTTAAAAATAAATTATTTTTCATAAACTAATCTCAGAAACTTCATATTAAGGTTTGAAATGGAACGAGTCATAATCTTTATAGATAACAGCAATATTTTCAAGGGCTTTAGAAAGTATAATATAAAGGCAGATTACGAAAAACTAAAAAACATAATTAACAAGGACCGAAATTTAGAAGAGATATATTTGTACGAAGGCATAGTGTATCCCATAAGTCCAGAGAAAAAGAAGTGGTACAAAGATTTAAGGAAAAATAGTGGATATGTTATTAAAGCGAGTTTTGATAAAAGGACATTTAGAAATGCTATTGAAAAAAAAATCGATATAAACATCGCTATTGATATTATCTCTCTTGCGTATGAAAACGCATACGATACGGTGGTATTGGTATCTGGAGACGGGGATTTTGTACCTGTTGTTAAAAAAGTAAAAGAATTGAATAAGAATCTAGAATTATGGGCTTTTAGATATTCCTTAGCAAATGCTTTAAAGGAAGAGCTCGAAGAGAGAAATATTTTCTATCTTGATGACATTTTAAGTAAAATCAAATTGTAAAAGTGGAGCATCATAAATATCATAGGAGTTGGAGCGGATAAAGAGTTATAACAATCAGAACGCTTCTAAATGGAAATAATGGGAAGCTACTAGCAGAAATGTTAACTACTCATATTAAATCTGCATAATCTGCTGGATTGAGATACAAAATTTGTTATATTATCACTTCAGAGGGTGCAACCTTTTTGAAATCTTTTGGTATTTCAGAAGGAAATCCTGGATTTAATCTCATAGTCATTTCCATATGAAAAGGCCCCCAAGATCCGCACAAATCGCAATTAACATCGTTTCCATAACAACAAAATGGAATCTCGAATCCATCAGCTCCTAAATAAATCGGGAGATAACAATTTCTTAGCGGGCAATTGCGCGTTATGTCCAATGCGTTTTGCGATAACATTAGTTCAAGTACGCTTCTATTATTAAGTATATAGTTCGGATATTTTTTTTTTAAAGTGATCGTTTTCTTCACAGCAGAATCCCGTTCTTTTAGAGATTTCCACACAAATTCGGAGGTATCGATTTTTTTTGGAACATAAAACGTAAAAAGTATTCCTCTAATCGGCGTTTCTTTACGTAAAACATCGATAAGCTCTTCAAAACAACCTTCATTATTTTTTGTAACAACACAGTTACATTGGAGATCTTTTGTAAAATCGTCCGGTAAATTATTTAAATTTTTAATTACTCTTTTAAAACTCCCTTTTCCCCTAATCTCGTCGTTAATTTCTTCAGGGCCATCTAAAGAAACGGTCCATTTTATTTTTGGTCCTAAATTGATTAGGGGTAATGTTCCATTAGTGGCAATGACATTTAGAGGGAATAATTTAACGCCTAGCTTTAACACATCTTTTCGGAGAAGAGGCTCTCCCCCCATCCAAAGCATTCTCACAAATCGGTACTTTCGTCGATATTTTTTTATTTCTTCAATCATCACTACTGCCGGCATTTCATTTTTCTCAGTGGGCGTATTAGGATTGCCTTCCCGAAAAACAAAACAATGCCTACATTTTAAATTACATCTGTTTGTTATATTTATCAATGCCATTGGATATGTTTTATTCAACTTATTCACATCACTTTTATTAGAAATAATCTGTTAATTATAATATGATGAAATGATAAGGTATTTATAATTTTATGCCCGTTCTGAATTATATCAAATTTATTTAATTTCCAGTTCTGTTGTTAAACCCTTATTGGATATTATTATGATTATTATCAAATAATAATTAACAAAATTATTAAAAGTGTGGTGGCACAAATCCTTTTCTTGGTTCAGTTCCATTCAATTTGATGGCAGTTTCGGGACATAAATGAGCACAGATACAGCATCCAATACATCTTTTTTCATTTACAATAGCCACAGTGTGGAATAATTAAATAAAAGAAGAAAATAAATATTGAGAGATTTATAAAATTGAAACATTATAGCATTTATTCTTCGTTCGACTAACCACATGGAATTGAAGCCCTATAGGTATTCCTATAGATAAGGGCATTCTATTATAAGAAATATATTTTCCGTTTTAAAAAAATTTAAATTTATGAACTATATTATGTGTTTAAAACTTTTATTTAATAAAAAAAGCTTGAAGAAAATGACTGATAATTTTATTATAACTGATATTACAGATAGAGAATATACACAATTAGATGTCAACTCGGAATTGGTATCAATAAAAGGAGAAGGTAAGGTTATAACAAAAAATCCTTCGCAAAAAAGTAGTCTTTGGGACATAACAAATGATTTAAAAGATATTGATAATACTAATCTATCTAATAATGTGTTAGAAATCGAAAGTTTGAATCCTGGTGAAGAACACATTCAAGAATACGAAATACACCAATTAAAAGCCCCTTGTCTCAAGATAGTTGAGATTTTTGATGCTGGAAGAGATACGGAGGATACGGTAAATAATGTACTTCTATATAAAAACGCAAACAAATGTAAATTAACTCTTACTTTTACAAACACATTAGATAAACAAATCGTAGAAATAAAAGCAAAGAGAGAAATGCCCTCAATGTATACCGAAATTCAATTTGGTCCTCTTAACAATGGAAAAGCCGATTTATCTGTAGAAGATGGAAAAAGGTTTTTAATTTGGGAAATAGAATCTTTAGGAGCTAAAGAAACTGCTGAGCTACAGTTAACATGTACGGTTTATATGGAAGAAAAAACTAAACAATCTCTTGGTGGATTAAATGTTACTTATTTAATAAATAACCATATTTTAACAATAATAAATCCAGAAGTTCGTGGTCTTTCAGATTCAATGAGTGGTGTCACCAGAGATGAAGGATCAAATCCGGGAACTTGGGATTGTAATATTGAATTTATTAACAATTCTGAATTTAGAGTGAAGCTTGAAGATGTAAAAATCGATCATGAAATTACTACTGGTAAAGAAATTGTTGTTTCTCAATCTCCGAATCAAGAGATATCTGCTGAGGGATCGTGGGTTCATGATTTTAATGTAGAATCTACGAATGTTCCAAAATTAGACTTCACAATAGTATTTACACCCTTATTTGAAGTAAATATGAAAGTTATCGGTGAAATTAACAAGGAATCAACTATTTACGATGTTTTTGCCGCGGAAATTGCAAAATCAATCATTCCACCTGAAGTTGTCGCTTACGCAAATACAGACATGAAAATAGATAATATAATTCCTAATATAGGGACAGCACCTATAGATACACTTTCTATTGAAGATGATATTCCTGAGGATTTTATACCTCCAGAAGTAGCACAAATTACTTTAACTGTGAAAAATCCAGAAGTTACTAGTGAAATTCAAAGCAGGAGAGAATTTGTTGAAAGTATCAATATAGAACCAGACGATATAAGTCCAGATAAGCCCCATAAAATAATAATTTTCTTAAAAGACTTGAAAAATCAACTACCTGCTGGAGCAGAATTAAAAATGAGCTATCCTATTCTTGCTAAAAACCCAAAGCCTGACGTAACGTATAACACGCCAGTTAAAATAAAAGCTAATACTCCAAGAAAGGGTAAAATCTTCGAGATTTCTCCACCCGAAGAGCCCATGATTAAGATAAAATATATTCAACGCAAGTTTAAAACGCTTAAAAGCGTTAGACCTGGAACTAATAAAGGAGAGTTTAAGATAACGGTTCGAATTCAAAACAAGGGAGAAGTTGAGTTAGAAAATATCCTTATCCAAGATATTATTCCTAGTGGTTTTTCATTAAGTGAATTTATACCACCTAAGGACATTGCTCATAAGATCTTACCAAAAGGCGATGAGACGGAATTTCGGATTAAGATTGGTGAGCTAAAAGGAAATAATTCTATAAACATTGATTATGTATGTTCTGGGTCGGGGAAATACCCAAGGGCCGAACTTGAAGTGACTGTTCTTGGCCGAGATGATATTAGTTCGTGGGATGAACCTGTTCCAGAAGTCGCCCCAGAAGGCACCCCAGAAGTCGCCCCAGAACTCATTCCAGAAGTCGCTCCAGAACCCACTCCTGAGCCCGTCCCAGAAATCGCTTCAGAAGACGCTATAGAGACCGCTCCAAAAATAGATGTATCTCCGAACTTATTACCTAAATTATTTGATTTGTTTTTGGATGTCACTAAAAAAATTGATTCAAATATAACTGTCTCTGAATTAATAGATATTCTAAACTCAAAGAAAGAAGAATTCTCAGAAGGTTTAATTCGGCGGGAATTTAATGCATTTATACAAAAGTTTGAAAACATAGAAGTTAAAGATAAAAAGATTGTTGGTGCTACACAAGACAAAATTAAAGCGGACATAGAGACTTTTCATAAACGGTTTGTATGATTTATTTCCGTTTCTGGTAGTGAACATCAACTTCTTGTCGAAGATATTTCTCGAGAATTTTTATCTCTATCTTTCTTTATTTTGTATGCCTTAATAAATGCGGCAAAAAAATATTGGTTTTAATTTCGAACGATAATTGAAATTCAAAAGTTTAATTATCACTTTTTTCTTTATTGAATTGATGTATGTTGATTCAATCTCTTAGTTTTGTTTCATCTCTTTAGCCTTGGTCAGGTACGCCTCCAGATTCTTCTTTATCTCCCTTTTATTATATTTCACCACGCTTGTCTTGGGTACCTCGTCAACAATGGCCACTAGTTTAGGAAGCATCCATTTAGTTATTTTGCCTTTATCCACACCTTCAATCTTGAGGAATTCAATCAGGTCCTCTTCCTTTTTGTTGGAACCAGGTACAAGCTTTATGATTACAAGGGCTATTTCACCCCATACATCATCTGGAACACCTACGACAGTAGCTTCAAGGACAAAATCAGCCAGAGCAGCTAGATTTTCGAGCAACACGGTTGGAACCATTTCTGCACCACTCCTGATGATATCCGACATCCTATCGGCGATTATTATGAAATCTTCTTCATCAACCGTGGCTACATCTCCGGTATGAAACCATCCGTCATACCATACAGCAGCGGTTTTTTCAGGGTTTTTGTAATATTTCTCCATTACCCAGGGACCACGGATAACGATCTGTCCAAGGGATTTATTATCGTGGGGAACTGCCTTTCCGTTTTCGTTGACAACTTCAACTTCAAGCCCAAGAACGGGTAATCCCGTCTTAACTCGGACTTCGTCCAGTTTTTCCTTTGGCCAGTCTGCCATATATTTCTTTACGAAAGCTACAATCGTAACTGGTGCAGTTTCAGTCATGCCATACCCAGAGCTCGCCGTAAATTCAGGAAATTTCTTCTCGACCTTGGTCTTTAATCCTAGCGGCAAAGCCCCACCGCCTACGCCGACCCTCACAAGGCTGCTCAAATCATACTTGTCCAGATCTTTATACTCAAGAAGCAGTGCAAGAATTGTTGGGACCACGGCAACGCTTTTTACCTTCTCAGTCTGGACCAAATCGCAGAAACCTTCAACCGTGAATGTGCCTGGTAGAACAGTTTTATTGCCATAAAGACATAGTGGAAAGGTGCGCCCCAAGCGTGGATGTGAAATAGCGGTGTTATCAACATAAAAATGTTACTCTCACCAAGCTGTACATATTTGGGATCATTAACAAAACCGGCTTGGGCTATTAAGTGTAAGCTATGAAGGTAAAGCGCTCTGTGAGTAAACATAGCTCCCTTGGGGAGCCCTGTAGTGCCAGTAGTATAGCAAAGAGTTGCGTAGTTATCCTCACTTAAATATGGCCATTCGAAATCGTCAGATTCCTGCTTAAGCAATATTTCATACTCGTAAAGATTCTCTATCTTTGTATCCGGCAGTCCTGGTTTATCTGACATATACACGAATTTCTCCACAGTGTGTTTTATTTCGTCGTAGATGGCTTCAACTAAAGGTAAAAGTAGATCGTCAAAGAATATAATTTTATCCTCGGCATGTTTTATTGTATAGGCGATATGATCCCTGGATAGCCTCACATTGATTGGATGGAGTGTTGCCCCACTGCAAGGCACAGCGTAGTAAATCTCCAGGTGTCTATGTGTATTAAGGGCCATCGTAGCAATTCGATCGCCTGGTTCACCGGGCTTTCCAGGCTGTACACCAAGAGTGTTCAAAGCATTTGCAAGAGAACACGTACGCTTATACCACTCAAGCCAGGTAAAGCGTTGATATTCATCAGTAACATGGTTTCTATAAACTACGCCTATTTCATCTGGATAGATCTTTACAGGTCTTTTCATAAAGGTCGTGAGGAGTAGAGGATAGTGAATACTAAATTCTGGATAAGTCCTATGTTCCATTATCATTCTCCTTTGTTTTTCAATATTAATTAAATATTTATAATCTTTAGTGAAAGACTATTAAAATGAATAAAATGGTATTCAAATTATTTCAAATAATATTATCAACGATGTTTTGCTGAATTATTTGCGGCATTAGTCCGAATGCCTCTATCCCATCATCCGTTGCGGAATTTGGGAATGCTTTTCTACTCCGAAAGGTCGTCACCCAGAACTGCACTGGACGGGCTTTCAGGTATACTCTCCCATTCTCGATACGAGAAAAATTTTTTACTATTGAGGGAATTCCTCAATCTATTAATATTGAGTAAACATATTTAAGCGTCTATAGTGTAGAGACTTTCTAAATTACAGTAATCTTTTCGAAATAATTACAAAAATAATATTATTTGATAAGATTTAAATTATATTATTTAAAAATAGGGGTGAATTTGGAAGTAATATATTTGTATTAAGATATCGTTTATCCTATAAGTCCCAAAAAAAAAAGAAATGGTACGATTTATTTTTTAAGATATTGATGGTTTCATCTCTTTGTACACTACATATATTACGATTCCTATAATTGAACCAAATAACCCCCATCCAGCTATTAGTCCAAATGTAAAACCTATTCCTAATTTGAAAGTAAGAAATTCAGGATGTATTCTAATGCTTTCATTGTATATATTTAAGATTGTAAGAAATACAAGCACACAGCCTATGAAACCAAGAACTATTGTAGCTTTTATTTTTGAACTATACGAAAATATTGTTGAGAGCAAGATGAAAAGTGTTCCTATTAATAGAAGAGGAGAGAAAAAACCATATATATTTCCATCGGGATAAAAAGGACTAGGAGGTGAAACGTGCAAATATGGAAGAAATAGAGAAATAATTAGAATACAAGTAAAAAAAGAATAAGGTATCTTTATAAATATAGGTATTCTTGTTTCTTCTATATAGTGTGTTGTTGCTGAAGGTTGTGATGGTGCTGAATATTGTGGTTGTGTTGAATATTGTGGTTTAAGGATATATTTAGAATCAAGCTGTTGGAGCTTTTCACCGCAATTTGGACACACATTCCACTCTGGCTTTAAAGATGTTCCGCAATTTGGACAAAATTTAGGCATTTTTATAATCTTTGCTTATTCTTATAAATTTTGATTGAAGTTTTTGCTTTTATTAAAGATTATTTAAATTTCTTAATATATAAATATATGCGTGCCGATCAGAAATTTAACATAAAGCGTCAATCTCTAGCGTCTTAACTTTTCCATTAACATCTATTGAAATTATTGGCATTCTTCCCTTTATTGATTTTATAATTTTTTAAGAAGAACTCAAATAGAGAAATGTCTATTATCTCGACGATATTTTTAGTAAAATAAAAATGTAAAATGGTTTGTTTTTTTTCTTCTATTTATAATAAAGAAATCATATTTTTGATTGCTCTACTCACTAAATAAAGCTGGATATTTCGTGCTCCACCAATGATTTCTTGAACTTTACTAACTTCTAAGGCTTTATCTATTCGAAGATTATCTGTGAAGGCAATTCCACCGCATAGTTGTTGTGCCTCGTAAGATATTCTCTGTGCTAAATTAGAAGTCAAAAATTTCGTACCTGAGCTAAATGCTGCGTTGTACTTGATGAATTTTGGTTCGTTTGAATATTTTAACGTTTTTTTGTACTCAGTCGCTGTTCTAATCCCAAAATCAGTAGCGGACATTAATTCGGTAAATAATTTGGTTATAGGAAATGAAACCGCTTGAAAATCGTAAATCGGCTTCCCAAATTGTTTCCTAAGGTTTGTATAAATAAGCGAAGTAATCGCAGTTAGCCAACCAATTCCCAAACTTGACCCAATAATAGCGTCTCTTTCTGCAACCAAGCCAGAGAATAGATTTCTGTAGCCTAGTCCTTTTGCTCCAAGAATATTTCCCCTAGGGATTTTAACAGAGTTAAAAATTGTCTGGCTAACTTGCACTCTAGGAATAGATTGAATGCCAAGTCTATGAGTTTCTATACCTTCAAATTCTCGCTCAGCAATTACTTGGTACATTGTACCACGAGGATCTGATAAGTTTGAAACACCATACACAAGAAAATAATCCGCAACAGAACCATTCGTGGTGTAGAGTTTTTCTCCATTGAGAATCACGTGGTCGGCGTTTTTGTTGTCGTTGTCAATAATCTGTGTCTGCATATTAACCGCGTCAGAACCGTGATGCCTTTCCGTTATACATATACAACCAATTTTTTTTCCTGACATTACTTCATCTAATATTTCTGAAATATGGTCGCCCTTCCCAAATTGGAACAGAGGATTCGCAAAAATTACTCCTGAAACCACTCTCGCTAAATCTAGTTCGGGATCCATAATGGATATCGCCATCGCTAACAAGATTTCATAACGCATGCCATATCTTTCTGAATCACCGTATTTATTTAGTATTTGAATGTAATTTTTCTTCCCTAATATTGGAAATAGATCGTAGACTTCTTGGTTAAGATTTATTTTAGGCTCTAGTTCCCTTAGCAAAAATTCTTCCAATTCGACCAAAAATTTTTGTTCTTCTTTAGTAATAAGGGGAATAATGAAATTATTGAAAATTTTATATATGTTCTCAGTAGACAATTTTTCCTTAATATCTTCGTCTAAAATCTCTATACCAATAATTTTTTTCATATTAACTTTATTGTTTTAAAAGTAAATAAATTTAAACTTTTTTTAGTGGAGATTTCTTTTAAAACTTATTTGATTCTTTTTTTATAAATCTTAACAACTTCAAAACTCATATTATGGCTTCTCTTTTTGGTCTTTCATAGCAAGCCCCATTTTCCGCCAAGATAGACGACCAATCTCCCATAGTTTACCTTGCGTATTTTCTCCTTTTAATTCTCGGCCAATCCATTTTTGACCCGCGGGAATCTTTTTCCCCATCGGCACAAAAGACGTCGCACCCACCATGGCATCATCGTTAACAGTTGCTTGAATCATAATTACGGATTGTATACCAACTACAGTATTACTTTTTACCGTCGCTCCATGGACAATTGCCCCAAAGCCGATTAAATTATTGTCACCAATTCGAGTAACGCAACCCTCAGCAGTATTGACAATACAAGCATCTTGAAAAACATTTTTGGCACCAATCCTAACCCTGGCAAAATCGCCTCGAACGATTACGCCTTGATATACCACATTTTCCGGACCCATCTTAACATCTCCAATAATCCACGCCGATTCAGAAATCCAACAGGAAGGATCAATCTCTGGAGTTTTGACTTTTCCTTTAACTTCTATAGAAATTATTGGCATTATATTTTTCACTAATATGATTTAAATTTTTTTTTCATAAAGCGGTTTTTTTGTTATATTTAATAATCTCTTCCACTTTTTAAATACAGACCATTAAAAATATACTCACTTTATTTCAAATAATGTTATCAACAATGTTATGTTGAATTATTTGTGGCATCAGTCCGAATGCCTCTATCCCATCAACCGAAACGGAATTTGGGAATGCATTTTTCAAGATATTATATGCCGCATTCACGTCGGCGTTAATAATCGTTCCATTGGAAGCTCGAAATAATCCTCGCCTTACCCGTTTGCCAAGATACTTATCGTGTTTTTTGATTTCTTCGTTGTCTAGAAAACTACATTTAGAAGTATAAGACTCGTCGTCCGTTTCGAATCGTATTCCTACTATCTTTGATTTGTATTTGATTTGTTGTAGCAATTTATAAAATGGAATTTGAACGAAATTCTGGTTATTTCTTTTTCCAATGTTGATTTTTTGTTTCCAACCTTGGTTGTGTCCAATTACAATCGTTCCAATGTCGTTTTGTACGCAATAATCTACAACGAATCGCGAAATTCGATGAAACAACGTAGTAATTTTGTTGTTTCGTTTCAAATGTAATCTCAAAATTCTTTTGGTGTCCTGAAAATTATCTTTTTTGTTTTCAACGCTTCTGTAATACGCTAATTGTTTGTTGTAAAATTGGTCTATGGATTTTAGAACCTTACCTTTAACAATAATCGGCTTTTTACCGATGTTGTTTACCGCAGTTATAAGATTGTTCAATCCTAAATCTATTGCTAAAACATTAGCTTGATTTAATCCTAAATCCTTTTCTTCTTTTTCGTACACAATTTCAATTTTGTAATTTATTCCTAATGGAACAATTCTTACTTCTTTCAATTTATTTTGAATTCTTGTCTTTATAGGATTGAGATTAACTTTTTTAGGAAAGCGTAAACATCCATTTTTAATTCTACATTGTTGATTTGTAAAAATAACGATAGATTCTCCGTTTTTCTTTTTGTATTTTGGAATTTGTGGTCTTTTTTTATATTTATGAGGATTTACTTTATAATCTTTATTGGCTTTAAAGTACGATTTCCAATTTCTTGAAACATACTTTAGAATCTGTTGAGATGTTTGAGAAGGTAAATTTTCATACGCTTCTTTGTGTTTAAGAATGAAATCCAAATCGTAATAAGAAAGAATATTACTAAAATGAAAGAAATCTTGTCTAAAATACCAATTAGCCAAATTGTAAAGATTCTTTGCTAAATGGCATAAATTAGATAATTTTATTGAAGATTTTACTTGAATAATCTCAGTTAATCTCATTATTATATTATCTAATGATGATATTCTTTATATTAGTTATAGATTGAAAATTTACTGATTTATTAAAAACAATCGTTATTACATCCTGATAATATCAAATGATATCATTCTTGTGTAATATATTCATTTTCTTTAAATATAGAAAAAAAATTAATTATGAATTAATTACTTCATTTATGGATTCTTTTTGATGAATTCCGTAATAATTTAATTTTTATAAACTATTTAAGAGAATAATATATCATGAATAAAAAGCCACATATTATTATTTTTAACGTGGATCAATGGCGAGGAGATGTTTTAGGACATTTGGGAAATCCCGCCGCAGAAACTCCCAATCTTGATCAAATTGTTGAAATGGACGGCGTTTCCTTTAGCAATGCTTTTTGTCAGAATCCCGTATGTACTCCTAGCCGTTGTAGCTTTATGACTGGTTGGTATCCACATGTCAGGGGGCACCGAACCATGTATCACATGCTTCATCTTGAACGGGACGAGCCTAATTTACTGAAAATTCTTAAAGATAACGGTTATTTCGTTTGGTGGGGATTTAGGAACGATCTTATTCCAGCTGGACATGGTTCAAAAGATATTTGCGATATACAATTTTGGCCTTCAAAAGAAGATCTTGAACGATGGGGTCATAAATGGAAACCCAATCTACATGCCACGGGAAGGAAATGGCGAGGTAAACCCGATAGTGATACTTATTACAGTTTTTTTGCTGGGAAGCTAGACAAAAAAGGGGATGATATCTATTTCGATCTTGATTGGTCCATGATTTTAGGGGTGATTGATTTTATTCGTAATTATAAAGGTGAAAAACCTCTTTGCATTTATATTGCTCTTGCTAACCCACATCCTCCATATGGTATTGAGGAACCATGGTATAGCAAAATAAATCGCAAGGAACTTCCCCCTCGTAAGAAAACTCCAAATGATTGGGCTGGAAAACCTTCGCTCTTAAAAGGGATTTATGAACGACAAAACCTTCAAGGATGGACCGAGGATCGTTGGACAGAGCTGCGTGCGACTTATTATGGGATGTGTGCTCGCTTGGATCATCAATTTGGATTAGTAATGGAGGAGTTAAAAAAAACCGGTTATTACAATGATAGTGCGATATTCTTTTTCTCGGATCATGGAGATTTCACTGGCGATTATGGCCTGGTTGAAAAGACGCAAAATACATTTGAAGATTGTCTCACGAGAGTACCTCTTATTATTAAACTTCCTCAAAACATTCCTATCAAGCCGCGAGTTTCTGACGCCTTGGTTGAATTAGTTGATTTCTCAGCCACTGTTTATGCTCTAACGGGTATAGAACCCGGTTATTCTCATTTTGGTATGAATTTATTACCATTACTTAAAGGAGAAACTGAGAGACATAGAGACGCAGTTTTTTGTGAGGGAGGTCGGCTCTATGGTGAAGAACATGCAATGGAAAAGGAAAGTAAAACAGAATTAAGACCCAGTGGGATCTATTGGCCTCGCGTTGGCTTTCAAGTTACAGACGACGGACCTTATCATGGCAAAGCTGTCATGTGTAGAACAAAAGATTTTAAATACGTTCGACGTCTATATGAGAAGGATGAGCTCTACGATTTGAATAGGGATCCGGGAGAGATTAATAATATTATTGATGACTCCGCATACGCAGATGTTCTTTCCACATTAAAAGAAAGGATGCTTACATGGTATGTGGAAACTTGTGATGTAGTTCCATTTGATACAGACAGGCGATTTTAACGTTAAAAAGAAGTCTAATAAATATAAGGAAAAAAATTTGATTAGGGATTTTTTTTTATAAATTCTATAATAAGTTTAGCCAATTCAGGTCCTTTATCTTCTTGTACAAAATGAGCGGCGTTCTGAATCGTAGTGTGGTTTTGCCCTTTTGCGCCTGCACAAAAGTCCTGCCACATTCTATCCCCTCCTCGAGTGACAGGATCCTTATCGGAAAATGTAGTTAAAAAGGGTTTTTTCCATTCTAATAACTGTTTAAGCGCCTTTTTATTTGTTTCGTGCTCAGGATCGTCCTTACTAATTGGAACCAAAGAGGGCATAATTCGGGCTCCCGCTTTATAAGTATCGTCAGGAAAGGGGGCTTCGTAACCTCTTAACACCTCTTTTGACAATTTGGTTGTTGTTGCACCTTGTATAATACGTTTAATGCTAAATTTAGTAGCTGTTCTTGAAAATTCCCGCCATGTCAAAAAGGCTTCAGTCATTCTTTGCTCGCCTGTTGGTAATCCTCCATTTGACAAAACAATTCTACTAAATCGCTCTTGATTTTCAATGGCAACTCTTAATCCTATTAATGAACCCCAATCTTGACAAAACAACGTAATTTTTTTAAGATCAAGTGATATCACCAATTTTTTAATCCATTCTACATGTTTACGGTAAGTATGGTCGCTTTGTTCCGTAGGTTTGTCAGATCGTCCAAATCCTACTAAATCTGGTGCCACCGTTCTAAAACCTGCTTTCACAAGTATGGGAATCATATGCCTATATAAAAAACTCCACGATGGTTCGCCGTGCATGAGCAAAATTACTTCTGCGTCTTTTGGTCCTTCATCCACATAGTGAATTCTGATATCATCTATCTCTATATAATGAGGTTCATAGGGAAAATCGGGTAGATCTTCAAACCTTTCATCGGGTGTACGCAACAATTTCATTATTTTTACATCTCCTTTAAAATTTACATATTTTTTTTTTTACATATTTTCTTTTTAGTTAATTTAAGAAATAGGTAAATTATTACTTAAAATTTATTTTAAATTAAATGTTTAGAATTAAGTAAGATCTACCAATTTATCTATTCTTCTGATTGATTTTTCTACGAAATTATCGTCGTCAATAGTTAGTTCTATCGCCTTCTGAGGGCACACGCTTACACACCTACCACATCCTCTGCATAATTCGCTAATTATTGCTCTTTTATTAAAAATTTGGATCGCTTTTATAAAACAGATGTCTTTCGTGCACGTTCCGCATCCTATACATTTATCAGTTACTCTCACTTGAACTCCCGGCATCTTTTTAAGAGGTTCGCTCACAAACCTTACTTTTGCGGCATATCTAGTAATACAACAGCAAGGACAACAATTACATATAGTAAGTAATTTATCTTCTGGTCCCACTCCAAGCCATTTTGCATCCAAAATATTTTTACCTATTACATGTACTAATCCTACATCTCTACATTTTTTAAGATGCTCCAATGCTTTTTCTTTTGAAACTCTCCTTCCTATTTTTGGATTAATCCCAAGCGCAGCTTC
This sequence comes from Promethearchaeota archaeon, assembly GCA_030605085.1. Next base: position 32,760 of record JAUWBH010000033.1, read on the forward strand.
TCCCATAAAAAGACAACCAAAATGCCTAGGATAATTCTCACATTTCAAAGAGTCTCGACATATACAAAAATTCATAACCCAATGATAATTAGTTTTATTAACGAAATATTCAGCGATTTTCGATGGCAAAACCGTATCGTTGGATTTTTCGACTTTCTGATTTATATTAATTACTTTATCTTGAGTAAGATACATCATTTCGCCGGTTTTTACAAGCTTTTCAAGATATTTTTTAATAAAAGGTAATTCTGTCAATTTCGCTAAAAAATCGGCGTGGCGATAAAGCTCTTTAAGCATATTTACAAATTGTACAGATCTACCAGTTTTTCTCATTTTTACAACTAAATTAAGTAATTTATTACTTAATAAATCCTTAGACTATCAAAATGAATAAAATAATATTCAAATTATTTCAATATCAAATAACGGATTAAAAAATGTCAAATGGATTTTTTGGTAAAATATTATGGATAAACCTTTTAGATGAGACTTTTAGGGAAGGATCCCTTCCTAAGGAGATATATCGTCAATATATTGGAGGGTATGGGTTGGCAACTAAGATAATTTACGATAATATGCCAGCGAAAGTTGATTCTTTAGGTTCTGAAGCGATTTTGGGATTTTTTCCAGGTTTATTAACTGGTACAGTTGCCCCTTTAACAGGACGATATATGGTAGCTGGTAAATCTCCTTTAACAGGAACTTGGGGTAATGCTAACAGTGGGGGCTTTTTTGGACCTGAAATTAAAAAGTGTGGGTTTGACGGGATATTAATAAAGGGAATTGCAGAAAATCCAAAACATATAGCAATTATCGACGGCAAGAAACAAATTTTAGATGCATCTGATCTTTGGGGTTTGGATACGGTTGAAACAGAAGATAAATTAAAAGAAAAGTACGGTAAGATTCAAGTAGCGAGCATTGGTCAATCTGGCGAAAAGCTTTCGCGGATCTCGGGTATTGTACATGACATGGGTAGAGTTGCTGCGAGATCTGGATTAGGCGCAGTTATGGGATCTAAAAAACTAAAAGCGCTAATACTTAAAGGAAATAAGGAAGTTCCTATCGCAGACAAAGAGGCATTGCTTAAACATGTGAAAGAATACAATAGTGGTATCAAGTCCGCTAAAAAAGCTGTAATTCAAGCATTTAAAAGGTTTGGTACAACTATAGGAAATGTTATTTGTAGTCAAATGGGAGATACTCCTATTAAAAATTGGGGAGGATATTCGAGAGAACACTTTCCAACGGAGAGAGTTAATAAAATTTCATCTATGGCAATAGATAAATATAAATTAAAAAGGTATGGTTGTTTTTCATGCCCTGTTCAATGCAGTTCTGTTTTAAGGATTCCAAAATTAAGTATTGAAGAGACTCATCGTCCAGAATACGAAGCTTGCGCATCCTTTGGTCCTTTAATCCTTAATGATGATCTTATGTCCATCTTTACTTTGAACGATCTCTGTAATCGAGCAGGATTAGATGTAATTTCGACTGGCGGAACAGTAGCCTTTGCTATCGAATGTTTTGAAAATGGTTTAATAAGTAAAGAAGATACTGGGGGATTAGAATTAACTTGGGGGAATTCAGAAGCTATTGTTAAATTGGTAAAGATGATGGTGAACCGAGAAGATTTTGGGGATATTTTAGCTGATGGTTCCAAAAAAGCTTCAGTAAAAATCGGTAAAGGAAGTGAAAAATATTCGATAACTTCATTTGGTAGCGAAATAGGTATGCACAATCCTAGGGTATATAAATCGTTCGCGTTCTCGTACGCATTTGATCCAACTCCGGGTAATCATAATGCCGCGAGTATTGATTTTATGGAAACATTGGGACCAATGGGAAAAATGATTAAGGATCTTTCGTTGCCTAAAGAATGGAAAACGAATGTAGAGCAAAAATACAAAGCACAGGTTATTAACACTAGCTTTGTTCAAATTATAAATAGTTTGGGACTTTGCATCTTTTCAACATTATTTGGAGAATATCCTTTCTTTGAATTGATTAATTCAATAACAGGTTGGGATTTAACTTTTGAGGAGTGTTTAAAAACAGGGCTACGAATTCAAAATCTTCGTCAGGCATTCACTCTTCGAGAAGGAATTAAAATAGCAAAAAATGAATTACATGGGCGAATATTTGGAGATCCTCCCGATGAAAAAGGACCTTGTAAAAATATAAAAGTAGATTATAAAGAATTCTATAAGGGATATTGTGAAGAGATGGGCTGGAATCCTGAAAATGGTTATCCTTTAAAAGAAACGCTCGTGGACCTTGGATTAGATTTTGTAATAAAAGATCTTTATTAAATGGCAAAGACTAATTCACTTCCTATAAAGAACTTTATAAGACTTAAATTTTCGTCCTTACGCCTCAATAAAACATTGTTTACATGAAAGAAGCAATAGGATGATATCTCTCTTTAGGATTTATGGAAATCAAATCGTGTAGGTACAATCCATTTGAAGATGGGAGATTTTTTGAATTAGATTTGAGAAAAAAAAGAGATTAAGATTAAATTAAAATAATATAGCTCAAATTTAAGCTTTCTTTTTATTATATTCGGCGGGATTTCCACCAGCCTCGATATATTCTGCGTATTTTTTTATGCAACTTATAAAAACATCTCCAGCTGCTCCTAGTACTGCCTCCAAATTTGGGTCTTCATATTCTACTATAATTGTCGCTTCAACAATATCTCCCTTAGGTTTTATAAGATACGTAAATCCCGTAATGGGGCTTCCTTCCATTTTTGCGTAGATTTTTTCGTTTGGAACAGTTTCGATGCGAGTGGAGTACACATCACCTACATTCGTTTTAAAGTGGTATTTACCCGATCCTTGTACAATAACTTCATTTATCACGATATTCCATACGGCATAGTTAGGATCATCGTCACAAATTTTAAAAACGGTTTCTGCTGAAGCTTTAATATCTTCCTTTCTTTCTACTTGGGGGATTTTTAAATCAACTCCATTTATTTTTTTTAGATATAGGAATTATAATATTTTTTATTAATTTTAAATGTTATAATTTAGTCATTAAATTAGTAACTATCGAAGAATTTAAATAATTGACCAATTTTTGTAGAAAATAACCCATGAATACTACTTTTTCAGAGCGAGTAAAGCAACTCATTAAAAAAATCCCATCAGGAAAGGTTGCCACTTATGGTCAAATTGCCGCTTATGCTGGGAATCTACGTGGTTCAAGGCAGGTAGCTTGGATATTGCATTCCTGTTCAAGAAAATATAAGTTGCCGTGGCATAGAGTTATTAACAGTAAAGGGCGCATTTCATTACCTCCTAATCGTGGTTATGGAATTCAAAAAAAGCTGCTGGAAAAAGAGGGTATAGTTTTTAAAAAGGATGGGTCCATCAACCTTAACCTTTATCTGTGGCGTATTCATGAAGAGTTATAAAATACTTATCAAAAATATTATAATTATGTGTTAATTTATCATATCAACTATGAATGAACCAATTAAACAGACTAACTCTTTAATAAATCAAAATCAAGACGACAATCCTTTTCAGCGGAAAGATGAGTATTATTTTAAACCTCTGTTTGACGATTATGCCATCAGTACTGCTTACATAAAAATGAGAGATGGCGTAAAAATTGCCTTAACGCTTTGTTTACCAAAAGGCTTATCCCCTATAGATAAAATCCCAACATTGCTACATCAGACCCGATATCAGAGAACACATCATCTTCGGATACCTTTTAGATGGGTATGGAACGAGACTGTGAATATTTATCCGAAAACGGAGTTATTTACTGCCAATGGATATGCAGTTGTATATGTCGATGTAAGAGGATGTGGTGCATCATACGGTTTTAGGTTAGGTCCCTTTTCTGAGGATGAGGTTAAGGATGGGAGCGACATTGTTGATTGGATTATTAATCAGCCGTGGTCCAACGGTAATGTAGTATCTAATGGTATATCTTATGCGGGATTTACTGCAGAATGGTTAGCGACTAACAATCATCCTGCCGTGAAAAGCGTAATGGCAGGTCACAATGGTTGGGACCCTTTTTTCGATATGATTTTACCGGGAGGGTGCTTTAATACAAAATTTATCCAATTTTGGTCGTTTTACGGAAAACAGCTCGATGAAAATATCCAAAAACAAATGAAGATGTTAATACCAATTCGTTGGATGCTATTTAAGGGAGTAAAGTACATCCATTCAGATACCGATTATACTCAGCTAAAAGAGGCAATACAAGATCATAGTAGAAATCAATCTGTTTTTGACATTATTAGTAAGGTAAATTATCGCGACGATGTTATTAGAATTGAGAATTCTAAAAAAAAAATGGAAACTTCATTTAAGTCTCGTAGCCTTTATCAATATCAACACAAATTACAAAAGTTAAATATCCCCATTTATAGTTGGGCTTCTTGGTTGGACGCTAATTTTGCCGATGTTGTTATCGAGCGTTTCTTAAATTTAAGAAATCCTCAAATTGGTATAATTGGAGATTGGAATCATGGTGCACACCTTCCTGCTAATCCGTTTTATCCATCAAGACCGGAAGTGGTACCTTCTCCTCACGAGCGTATTAAAACAGAGATAAGCTTTTTTAATAGAATTCTAAAAGGAGATGGCTTAAAGGGTAAGACTATTTACTATTACACTATGGGAGAGGAAAGGTGGAAGAAAACCCAGACATGGCCTCCTTTAGGTCATACTTTTCAGAGATGGTATTTTCAAGAAAATGATAGTTTAACTACAGATGAACCTCAAGAAAAAAATGGAGCAGACGAGTATAAGATCAACTTTAGAACGGGTACCGGTTTATTTAATCGTTGGATGGCTCCCGCAGCGTTACCAATTGATTATAGTCATAGAACAAAAGAAGATAAGAAATTACTGACATATACAAGCCCTCCTCTTGAGAATGATTTAGAAATAACTGGAAATCCAATAATTACTTTATATCTATCTTCTACACACGATGATGGAGCCGTTTTTGTATATTTAGAAGATGTTGATGATGAAGGCAACGTGGTTTATCTAACGGATGGAAATTTACGTGTAATTCATAGAAAAATATCGTTAGAGACACCTCCATATAAAACGCTGATTCCCTATCATACATTCTTGAAAAAAGACGCGCTTCCTCTTGTTCCTAACGAGGTTTCAGAAATAAAATTTGGCTTGCATGCGACATCCGTCTTAATTAGAAAAGGTCATAGAATTCGCGTCGCAATTGCGGGAGCGGATAAAGGGGTTTTTATGCGTTATCCAGCTAAAGGAAAACCCATAATTGCCATTCAACGGAATAACAAATATCCCTCTTTGATTGAAATTCCAATCATACATAAGGAGTAAAAATTAAAATGATAAAAATTAAAGAAAATAAGGTGTGAAAATGGAAGAATTACTTACAAAATTAAGGCATTCGTTAAATAATGTGGTAGAAATCAAAGAAGACGAGAATCAATTATTAATTGAATTGAAAGTGAAAAAAGAAGATCTCATTCCTGGAGATTTAGGATCGCCAAATGAAGTTGAAGAAATGATTAGAATATTTGGTGGAGTAAAAGAAGATGTACAAATGGAAGTTAATGTTGACGAAAAAACCAAAATCATCTCTTTAAAATTACTGAAGAAAGAAGATTATGAAGTAATAAGTACTGTTATGAAAAATATCTGGGACCGTGTGTCCGACCTCTTAATAAAAGCATATAATGCGGAACCAGGAAAAATTGATGTCTTTAAAGATCTTGGAGATTTTGACGACACTTATTAGAAATTAAAAAATTTAGAAATTTATTTTTAAAAAATTTAATTTGAAAAAGATTACTAATAGTTTTATAAAATTTTGCTGAAATTGTAGAGATTAAAATTAAACGATTTGTTTTGATGATTATGAAGTATCGAAAGATGGATTCAATTGGTTTGGAAGTATCTGCGTTAGGGTTTGGGGCTATGCGATTGCCAGTAGATAAACAATTTAAGATAATTGAAGAAGAGGCAATTAAGATGATTCGTTATGCGATTGACAATGGCGTAAATTACATTGATACCGCATATCCATATCATAATGGTCAAAGTGAAGTATTAGTTGGAAAAGCGTTAAAAGGGGGGTATCGTGAGAAAGTGTATCTTACCACAAAATCACCTCTGTGGATCGTTAAAAAAAAAGAAGATTTTAACATTTTCCTAAACGAACAGATCGAAAGATTACAGACTAATCCAGACTTTTATTTTTTTCATGGATTAAGAAAGGAACGATTAGAAAAAATAAAAACATTGAATTTAATCGAAAATATGGAAGAATTAAAAGTGAAAGGTATAATTAAGTATATAGGATTTTCATTTCACGATAGTTTTGAAGTATTTGAAGAGATTATTGATTATTATCATTGGGATTGCTGTCAGATTCAGCATAATTACACCGATATTGATTTTCAAGCAGGTACTAAAGGATTAAAATACGCTGCCAGTAAAAACATCCCCGTAATAATCATGGAACCTATTCGAGGTGGAAAGTTGGCTATTCCAGAGCATAAATTAGATACAAAGCCAGAAATTAAGAAAGTATTAGAAAAATCAAAAGTTAAAAGGAGTATGGCGGATTGGGCTTTACAATTCCTTTGGAATCAACCCGAAGTTTCAGTTGTATTAAGTGGTATGAGTACCATGCAGCACGTTATTGAAAACGTAGAATCTGCAAATAATTCGGGAATTAATACTTTAACTAAAGAAGAATTGCAAACAATTTCGGAATTACGAGAAGCGTATAAAAAACAAGATGTAGTGCCTTGTACGAGCTGTGGATATTGCATGCCATGTCCTAATGGAGTGTCTATCCCAATGGTACTTAATTTAATGAACGAAATTGCTTATTGGGGTGAACGAGGAAAACTGAGAATTGCATATTTCTACGACAGAATGGCAAAAACACAAGAGGATTTAGAAAAAAGGAAGGCAGATGGAGAAGAAGTTGAAGGAGCGGCAGCTCTATGCATTCAATGCGAGGAGTGTTTGGATAAATGTCCCCAACAAATAGATATTCCGGATATTATGGAAAAAGCAAATCTCATCTATAAAGAAGGCAAAAAGGTTTCAGAAGTAATTTCATAAATTGTTAGAAAATAATAAAATTTGATGATGATGAAGTATAGAAATATGGGTTCAATAACTAAAGAAGTAGCTGCCCTTGGTTTTGGGGCTATGCGAATGCCAAGTAGCCGACAAGAATCAATTAAAATGATACGTTATGCGATTGACAATGGAGTAAATTATGTTGACACGGCATATACATATCATGCAGGTAAAAGCGAGGTAATTGTCGGAAAGGCGTTACAAGATGGTTATCGTGAAAAAGTTATTCTCACCACAAAATCACCTTTATGGTTAGTTAAAACAAGAGAAGATTTTGACAAATGTCTGAATAAACAGATTAAGAGATTACAAACCTTTCCCGATATTTATCTATTTCATGGAATGAAAAAATTACGATTAGAAAAAGTAAAAAAGTTGAATTTAATCGAAAAAATGGAAGAAGCTAAGGCAGAGGGCAAATTTAAATACATAGGATTTTCATTTCATGATGGTTTTGATGCTTTTAAAGAGATTATTGATTATTATGATTGGGATTGTTGTCAAATCCAGCATAATTATCTTGATATTGATTTTCAAGCAGGAATAAAAGGATTAAAGTACGCAGCTAATAAGAATATACCTGTAATAATCATGGAACCTATAA
>JAUWBH010000104.1 GCA_030605085.1 Promethearchaeota archaeon
TGAAACCTGGCCAGTGGCAGTCTGATAAATAGCGGTTACAACCGCAGTAAGTCCTGCTAAACGCCGGGAGTAACTATAACTCTCTTAATTCCTTAACTCTCTCCCGTTAAGGAAGGAGATAGGTAGCCAAATGCCTTGTCTGGTAAGTTCAGACGTGCATGAATGGTCCAACGTTCTCCCTATTGTCCCAGCCTTCTGATGATTGAAATCACACTCCGGCGAACGGTCCGGAGAAGCCCAGTGGGACGAGAAGACCCCGTGGAGTTTTACTGCAGCTTGTTGTTGCGGTTTTGGACTGGATACAGAGCGTAGTCGGGAGCGTAGAACCCGCAATTTCGGTTGTGGGGGAGCATCGTTGGAACACCGGCTTTCCCTTCTGGAATCGCTAACGGCGTGAAGGCGTTGGACATCAGCAGGTGGGCAGTTTGGCTGGGGCGGCTCTCTCCAGAAAAAATATCTGGAGAAACCAAAGATCAGCTCAGGCGGGTCAGGAATCCGCTGTAGAGTTTAAGAGCAAAAGCTGGTCTGACTGGATTCTGACTACCAAGGAATCCTGAGGCGAAAGCCTGGTCTAGCGATCCTCTGTTGTGCTCGTGTGGCTTGCAGAGGTGATAGAAAAAGTCCACGAACTTATGAATTATGAGATGGAAAACGACTCGAAAGTAGTTTTGTGGGTTCTATAAAAGCGCGTAGAGCTACTACGCGTTCTACAAAAATTACCCCGGGACTCGGCGGAGCATCTACGCTGAGCGGGAAGGTAACAGAGTTGTCACGAGTAAGAGCTCCTATCGACCTCGTGGCTTGCTTCCTCGATGTCGGCTCTTCCTATCCTGGGAGCGCACATAACTCCCAAGGGTGGGGCTGTACGCCCATTAAAAGGGAACGTGAGCTGGGTTTAGACCGTCGTGAGACAGGTCGGATTCTATCTACTGGGCTTGTAGGATGACTGAGGGTAAGGGAAAATCAGTACGAGAGGAACATTTTGCCGGCGCCTCTAGTGTACCGGTTGTCTGACAAGGCATCGCCGGGCAGCCACGCGCCAACGGATAAGCGCTGAAAGCATCTAAGCGCGAAGCCGGACCCGAAAATAGTCATCCCTTCCTATTCCGTAGGGTTAATTGACCAGCCGGTTATTTTAATTGGCGGAATTAGCAAGGTTTTCTGTGTTAACCGGAAGCTAATCCGAAAATCTAAAAGCCATAATTGGAATGGTTGGCGAGTTGGTTGGCTTGGGCGGGGGCTGGTGACAGCAACCGCTGGAATGGGACGAGTGCACCGGTAAAAGACCGGGTTGGTGAGACGGGGGTGTACGTAGGGAGCTTTCGGGCGACCTATTCAGCCCGCCGTTCTCAATAGCACGAGCGTGTGGTGTTGAAAGAGGACTCGTGGTTCAGGCTTAGAACAAGCGGATTTGATTAAGTGTGAGATAAGCACTGGCGAGTAAAGTCGATTGATTAAAAAGGGGGTGTGTTCCTAAGTTAATCTTTTTTTCTTTCCCTTTCTTTTTATAATTTGTTTATTGTTAATATAAAAGCAAGACTAAGAGGGTTATCTCCACATGAAAAGGACTATTTTTTATTTAGATTTGAGGGTCTATATCTATATAAAAAAAGACTTATGATTAATAATAAAGAAGAGATTATATCTATACTTGATAAAATTCATGACCTTATTGAAGAGCATTTTATTCAAAAAAAAAAAATAATATAAACTTTAATTTTCATACTCTTCTGTTCATATTTTTTATTTAAAAAATTTAAATTTTTTTTTTAATACTTGGTATTTTGGTCTTTTTTTTTTTTTTATACAAACAGAATAGATAGATCGTATGTTTGAACTACCACTCACTAAAGTGTGTGGATTCCTAATTCATCGAAAACAGCTCAACAAGATTCGGGAATCGTGCTGAGTCTTACATTTTCTCCAAAGGCTTAACTTCCCGCTATTCCATCGGTAGAATTCCGTTTCTTTTTGTAGTCGTTGCTTATCCGACCAAAGAGTAGGAATAATTAAAATATATTTAAAGAGAATTTAAAAAAAAGGAGTGCGAAGATTTAATGAATTCTCCTCAAGCTCACTTCATCACCTTCCTAAAGAGAAGGTGTTTTCTTGAACAGTCAGTGGTCAAGAAGGTGTGTTCCTGAATTATTACCTTTTTTTTTCCCTACTATTTTTAAATTAATTAAACTAATTATTGTATATTTTTTCTTTTTTTATTTATTTTTTTAAAGGACCTAAGATTATTTTACAACCTATTTTTTTTTCTTTATAAAGACAAACAGAATAGATAGATCAGTATGTATAAAGAAATTATAACTTTTAATTTAACAAATGTGTTCCGTCCGAAAAAAAAAATTACTCAATGCCCCAATTGTCAACATAAAAGTCTTATGTATTTCAGCAATATCGTTGAATGTATGAAATGTAATTTGGAATTCGATTTAGAAGATTTCGAAACTTGTGAAGACGAATCGTGCATTCTTTCAATATAAGAAAAGATGGAAATTATAAGAGCATTTACAAATAATTCTTAGTAAAAATGATTCTCTCATCTGTTCTTGTAAGATGACTGAGGGCAAGGGAAAATCAGTACGAGAGGAACATTAAGCAAAATAAGATTCTGCGTTTTGCTATAAATATGTCACAAAATTTTACTCTTAATTTAGTCGGGTTTTTTACGGTTTTAAATAGGTTAATATGGAACATAATTTGATGTATTTAAAAGGCGATTCAAATTCTGATCCTTTTCAAGTGTATAATTCAACGACGGGAACTTTAATCAAAGTCCTAGAAATCTTTGGCGAGGTTTGTGTAAATGTTTTTCTTTTCGGTAATTGGATTTTATTCTTAATATTTTTAGCAATGGGGCTTAACTTATTAATTACCGCCAAAGAAAAAGAAAATCAAGAAAGAATTCGCGGTAGAAATCTTGAGTACGTGAAAAAAAGAGGTAGAGCGGGTGCTGTCGTTTTCATTTTGTTTGGTGTTGGATTTTTGTTTAAAGGGATACCAATTTTTCTTTTAATATGCTTTCACTCGTCTTCGCCTCCGCCGATTTATCATTGGTTAGGGTGCGTTTATTTATACTATAAAGTTTCTACCTTAGAAGATTTGCAAAATTTTGATATTTTTGAGAGTAGTCTATTTCTTTTTATCGGCTTGTTGTCTTTTATTTCCATAATTTTAATCAGTTTTGGTATTTATTTAATTGTGTTTAACAAGAGGATTCTAAGAACTAAGTATAAATCTTACTCTTTTTTTATTTTAGGTGTAATAATCGGTTTTGTGTGCGGATTTACTTCAGGATTACTTTTAACAATCTAAGAACTAAGAAAAAATGAATAATCACATTAGATTTTTGGTGATTTTTAATGAAAAGACATTATTTCAGACCTCCTTTACGATTCGTTGCATTTAAAAAGAAAGAAATAAATATTTTTTACTATTCTATAATTAATCATATAAAAATGCGTATAAGGTAAGTTAAAATGGGAAACCGTTTGAAGGAAAAAGTAGCTATAGTTATTGGTGCAGGACAACAACCGGGGGATACCATTGGGAATGGAAGGGCAACATCAATCCTCTTTGCCCGCGAAGGTGCTAAGGTAATGCTTGTTGATAAGAATCTTGATTCTGCCCAAGAAACAAAATCCATGATTGATAAAGAGGGCGGAGAATCTATCGCTTTTGAGGCCGATATTGTTAATGAGGATAATTGTCGTAAGATAGCCGAGAAATGCGTTGAGGTACATGGTCGGATCGATGTTCTTGTCAATAATGTTGGTATCGGAGAGGGAGATAGGAGTTTAGTCAAGCTAAAAGAAGAGATATGGGATAAAATTTTTAACGCAAACTTAAAAGGAATGTTTTTTACATGTAAATATGTCTTACCAATTATGGAGAAACAGGGAAGCGGCTCTATAATAAACATCTCTTCTGTTGCGTCCGTTTGTGCCCCCGTACCAATTCCGGCTTATAAGATTTCAAAATCAGGAGTTAATTCCTTAACTCAGCTATTAGCTCTGCAATATGCCAGGAAAGGTATCCGCGTAAACGCGGTTATGCCGGGCCTAATGAATACCCCCATAGCTATTGAAGGAATGGCAAGAGCCACAGGGTCAAGTAAAAAAGACATAATAAAAATTAGGAATAGGTTAGTTCCCCTAAAAGGGGGGATGGGAGATGCATGGGATACGGCTTATGCAGCCCTTTTTTTGGCTTCGGATGAGGCGAAATTTATCACATCCGTTATACTCCCCGTAGACGGAGGTCAAAGCTCAAAAATTGGATGAAGATCATAAGTAAGTTCATTAATTTTTCTGTGTTAAATCTAAAAATCCACAAACTATACTAAAGATTCCTTTTCATTTTTCTTCTACAACTGAGGTCGTATCCATATTTTTTCGATTTCAGATTTCTTAATGTTTTTCCACAGTTTAAACAATTATCGTATAAGTTTGCAGTTCCAGGCAATTCCTTTATAATGTTGTTAGATTTCTTAATTTCCCTCCTATGATTTTGATAATCTTTCTCAATGTCTTTATGAACAATAAAATGTCTTAACCTCTTCTCATCATCACAATAAAAAGCATCTTCTTTTACCATATCTTTTTACCAATTTTTCTGATTCTTAATTATAAAAATTCTTTCTTTGATTTATCTTCGAAAAAAGATATTAAAACTCGTAAAAAATTTGCCTTTAGATGTGGCTTTAATAGAATTAAATCTTTTGGAAATAATATAAGCTTTTTTAAAAATTAGAGATAAAAGTCATCTAAATAAGATTTCTATAACATTAAAATTAGTTGTCTTTTTATGAATTTGTTTGTATAATACTTAAGCCATCTCAAAATTGGATTAAATTCTAAAAGTGCCTACTTACATAGATAATGGTGATATAAATCGACCTAAAGAAAGTTAACAAATCTTTAACCAAGATTTCAAAGGATCTGAAGAGTCGTAATTTCAAACTTAATCTCGTGACTAAAAGGATTGAAAAAAAAGAATATATATCATTTCTTAATTTAGGAGAACCAATACAAAAAGCCATGGGACAGATTGAGCACTCAATAGGCACAATTGAAGTTGCCATAAGAAAGATCAGAGATTTCATAACTAAAGGCGAAATAAGACCAAAAAAAAAGACCGTAAGAACCCCAGAGATTGAAATTCTCGAGGTCAAGCTCTGGACAATTAAAATGAATTTAAAACCCGAGATGTTAATTCATGTACTCCGTAGCAGTTTCATAAAAAAAAAAATATTGATTATCATTAATAACCATTTAGGTTATTTAAAAGAAGCTTTAAATGCCTTTTATGATTATATCTTTGAGAGAACCTTTAGCATAAATATATTGATACTCACTGAAGAAGAATATCAAGAAAAAGAGTACAAACTTAAAGACTACATCGTGCTATTAGATGGAGAAATCTTAGGAGAAAATAAAAACATAATTAATCTTAAAAATAATAAATTCGAAGAAGAAATAATTAAAGATTTTTATAACGATAGTCATTCGCTCTCGAGCATAATTAATTTAAGGGACAAAATTGAGGAACTCTACGCATTATCACGAAAAATATTTAGATTCCACGAAGAAATAGGTTTAAAATTATCTTCTAAAGCAATGAAAAAACATTTGGAAAATACTCTTTTTATTAAAATCAAAAAAGATTACTTCAATTTTTTGATTGATGTAGCTAGCCGCTATTTCAACGGAGAAATTAAATTTACTAAAGATTTAGTTGCTGATAAGATTACAGAATTATGGGGTAAATAGTATTAATAGAAGTTAATTATTGAAAATAGTTAAATCAAAGTATGTTACTGACCTCATGATTAAAAATATTAGAAGTTAATATAATAATTGCTAACCTTACTAATAATAAAGTAAATTTAATATATTAAATAAAAAGGTGAAATATTATTACTCTGTCATATGTAGGGTGGCTGAATGGTGTAACAGCCACGGGAGTGTTTGTTTTTTCGATATTATTTGGACTATTTTTTATCTATAAGTCAAGAAAACTAGAAGCAGATCTCATTTTATATCTTGGGCTTACATATTGTTTTGCAGGACTCGTTTATTTAGGAGATGTTCTGGATTTCATAACTATTCTTTTAACTGGTACGAATATTGATAATAGATTTGGAATAATTGGAATAATAAATTGGATGTGGTTCCCTGGAGCCATTTTATCTGCCATTTATCTTGGTGGTGAGCTGTTAACTCCTAAAAAAAAGTGGTATCTTTTATCGATTTATGTCGTTTTAAGTATTATTTTTGAATTATTTATATTTTTAAATCCTGAGGGTTCAATTACATATGCAAATCCAGCTAGACCTGGTGAAGATTTAATTAATGACAATCTTGTTGAGGATTCTATCGCTTTCTTTTTAGCCTTGATCTTTTTACTTTCTGTTATAATATTTCTGGGATTTGGATTTTTGATCAAAGCTATTCAATCGAGGGGATCAATCAGAAAAAGTTTTTTATTTTTATCAATAGGAGCCTTTATATACACCATAGGTGGGATATTAGATGGTCTATTTTCCCCTGGTTTAATTTTAATTTTCATAAGATCTGCTATGATTGGTAGTGCCTGGTTATTTTATTTTGGTTTGAAACCTTAAATCAATTTACACAGTTGAAAAATACTCCCTCATCCTTTTTTTTTATTTAAAACAAATCTTAATTTTTTTGTTTTTTTAAAAAATTAACTAAATCACCAACCACTTCCATGGTGAGGTTAAAATTTAACTTAAAAACAAATAAATTAACTGTACAAAGAGGAAAAATCCTATAAAGATGTTTATCAGAGTTGAGTAAAAAAAGAGAAGTTTAAAAAAGCGCACTTCGTTAAGATTGCTAGTATCCACCATTATATTCAATTTCGCTAAGAGGATGTAAAAAGGCAGTAAAAATATCAAGAAAATCACGAAACAAAGGCAAGAAGTCATCATGTCGCTCGAAATTACGGCGTAAGCGAACACAAAGATGTTTAGACACAATATGAATAAGATTTGAAAAATAAGAAAATTCATTTCCACCATCGTTATTTTTTAGTTTTTAATTATATAAAATCCTAAGATTATTTCGAAGCATGCAAACATTTTTATTTTCATGACTTATTAAATACTATAGAAATCATAAAATTATACAATTAATTAGTTATTAATGGGCGCTCCCAATGACAGCGCAAATACCAGACGAATTTATATACGATGGTGAACCGTTTTCTCTTGTTGGTCTTAAAGGACAGGGTTTGTACACCCCGGAAGATTTAGGGATGAAGCCGCATTCCAGCTGCACAGCATGCTGGCGGGGGTATGTTATGAAATATGTTTGTCTTAATGATCGGTTAATCTTGGATGGGATGCGTGTTAATGTTCAAAATCCACCGGAAATAAACGGCGTAAAGCCCAAATCAGGAGGTAATCTTTTTGATTACAGTTATGAAAATCTTAACCTTAAGACAAAGTTTACGGGGAAGTTGTTATTAGCAAAAGATTTTATTCGATCTATGTATGTACACATGGGATTTCAGCGACCGATGGCGTATAAAACTGTAGTAGAAATACACATTGAAGAGGGGAATATAACCTTGACAAAGGACCTATCCAAAAAAATGGAAGAATTTCGAAATCAGGATATTTCAAAGAATTCGCGTCCCCATTCGAATTCTTCTAAAGATATTGAAAGTTGGGTCAAGAAAACCTTTTCCCTTGATTACGATTTTTGGTAATTAAACATAAATTCCAAAAAGAAATAGTTTTAATAAGGAAAAAATCGAAAATTTAAATTAATTAAGGAATCAGCCTGCTCCGAATATATCTTATTATTTTTTCAATTTTTTCATAATAATTTTTATCAGTTTTTGGGATTTCGGATAACCTTACTAACTTATTTTCGATTGTAGGTGATAATCCTCCATATTGACTATCGTAAGCTTCCAAGCGTCTTTTCAAACTAAATTCCAATTTCTCGTTAGTATCTAGGCTTAAATAATTATCTATAGCCTTTAATATTTTATTCTTATCTTTAGGAAGAGTTCCCCAAATTTCAATCAGCAAATTTGCCGCAGAATCGCTGGTTATTGTGGTTTCGCAATCTATATTTTCAACTAAAATTCTTTCCTCTTTAACCACATCTTCTTCGCTTAATTCTTCAAATTCTCTGGATTGTCGTTTGTTATGTAGAAGAGTTGCAGGAAAGATTTCTAATGTCCTTAACCTTACAAAATCCGGTTCAAGGGTATTTATTACTCGAGCAGTTTCTAGTGCATGCTCGGTGCTCCATTTTTTCCCGCCTAATCCAGGCATCATATACGTGCATAATGAAATCCCTCCATCTTTAATGTTTTTACCTCCTTTGATATGTTCTTCGCTTGTTACTCCCTTATTTACGAATTTTAATACATTATCCGAACCAGATTCCAGCCCCACATGAATTCGATCTAAACCGACCTCGTGAAGTTCCTTAAAATAAGCCACATTTTTTTTAGAAGATGTTTTCGTTCTCCCGTAACTCGTGATCCGGTTTATTGACGAAAAATCTTCTTTCAAATGAATTAAAACATCTCTTAGGAATTCACTTTTATATATGAGAGGATTAGCCCCTCCTAAAAAAGCGGTAGTTGCATTAGTATATCTGTGCCAATACGCTAAGTGAATTATACAATCCCTTAATTTTGGATATTTGGAAATTGCGTTGATAATGGTTATTTGATTTATGTAACCAGATTCCAAGAGAAAATTGTTCAAAGTTGCGGCATTTTCAATATCGTTCTTTATTTCTTCTAATGTTCTTCTTTTAAACTTTCTTGTCTCAAGAAATAAAACGCCTGGGCAAAACGCACATTTGCCCCAAGGACAATACTCATGGGTGTTAATTGATAAACTAAAGCTTTCGGTTGGAGGCCTTACAGTAGCAATTTGAAATTCTCGCATTTAAAAAATTACCCACAATTAGTTATTTTCATTTACATATTAGAATTTTTTCTTAAAAAAATTTGTTAGAAGTGGTTTCAATAAACATTCCACAGAAAAAAGGTAGGGAGAGAGGATAATTGAAGATTTGAATTAAAAAAAATGAACGAATGGCTTACTTTGTGCGAATCAAATCTTAGTTATACTCTCCCTTACAGGGGGTTGAAAGAAAAAATGATTTTTTTTTTTTAATCTTAATTTACTTTTTTGTATTTAAACTTAAGGTAGATTTTACTTCATTTTATTATTTTTTTATATTTTTAAAATTTTTGGATAACATTTCAAGATTTGAATAATTTTTCAATATCACGAAATGTTGCTATATGGAAACATTTATATATGGTAAAAAATATTAATAATTAATAACAAAAACCAAAAGACAAAAACCAAAAGACAAAAACCAAAATAAAAAGTGGTATTGGAATTAAAAATTCCACTATAAAAATTTTTCTATTTAAAGAAGGGATAATCAAGGGGTTAATATTGATTGATTATAAAGTAAATAAAAAAAGTATGATCTTTAGAATATAAAGAAAAGAGCGAGAAAAAAGGAAAGTGGTTATAAATGATAAAATATGGAAGTATGGACAGTTGGAACGACCTCGATTATATTGAAGCAAAATGTAAAGAAAGGATCCTTCAATATTGTTTAAAAGAATGTCAAGAGCAGGTAGCCTCAGAAATTTGGTATTATCGGACATTAGTTAAAATGATGGAATTGTTAGATCGCACGAAAAATAAAAATTTAGTGAAAAACGCCTTAATTGTTTTATTATATTTCTTTAAAAATATACCCATTGATAAATTCAGTACTCAGGGAGTAGATATCGAGCGTCTCTCAAATAAAGAAAAAAGCGCCTTTATTTCGATAATGAAAAATGAATTTAAAGTAAATTAAAGAGAAATTGTCCAGCTTTATCACATGGTTTAAATGGATTAATTAAAATCCTTAAATTTTTTATTTTGATATTTTTTTTAATTTTTCAGCTACTGCTTGTAGCGTTTCTTCTTTTTTACAAAAGCAAAATCTGGTTTGAAACTGACCATGTGTAGGATTTGAATAAAACGATGAACCAGGAACAGTAGCAATACCAACATCTTTTATCAAATAAAGGGCTAATTCCATGGAGTTTTTTAGATTATTTTCATTCATATATTTTTCACAGTTAGTCATTATGTAATACGCACCAGCAGGTTTAAACGGCTGGAGTTCCGTTTTTTTTAATGACTTATAAAGCATATCTCTTGCATTTACATAAAATTCTCCAAGCCATTTGTAATAATTACTATCAAGAGATAATGCGAATGTAGCAGCTTCTTGAAGCGGGGCTGCGGCCCCTACTGTCAGAAAGTCGTGAACTTTTTTAATTTCAGCAGTGATTTTTTCGCTTGCTATTGCCCACCCAACTCTCCAACCTGTGAGAGAATAAGTTTTAGATATCGAATTTATCGTGATCGAATTATTTTCCATATCTGGTAGAGAGGCTATGGATATATGTTTACAATTATCGTATAATATGTGTTCATAAATCTCATCGGTTACAGCAATACAGTCGTGGCTTAAACACAAATCTGTGATAAATTTTAATTCCTTTTCACTAAACACTTTTCCAGTTGGATTGTTTGGAGTATTCAAAATGACCGCTTTAGTTTTCTTGTTAAATAGTTTTTCAAGCTGTTCAAAATCGAATGTCCATTTGGGGGGATTTAATTTAACATAACGCGGCGTGGCACCAGATAATAGACAATCAGGTCCATAGTTCTCGTAAAATGGCTCAAAAATAATAACTTCATCACTTGGATTTATAATTGCTTTCATTGAAGCGATCATTGCTTCTGTCGAACCACAAGTTACGGTAACATTTTTATTAGGATCTACAAACTTCATTTTATTAAATCGGGCTACTTTTTCAGCAATTGCAGTCCTCAATGATGAAGATCCCCATGTTATAGCATACTGATTTATGTCTGCTCGAATTGCTTTAATTGCAGCATCTTTTATGGATTCAGGTGCTGGAAAGTCAGGAAATCCTTGAGCTAAGTTGATACATCCTGGATGCTCGTGAGCAACTCGCGTCATTTCACGTATAACTGATTCAGAAAAGATCGCTGTGATTTTAGAAAGATCCATAATTAATATAATTATAAAATTACTACTAATAAAAATAATTTTGAATCTTAATAGTCTTAATATGTATTAAAATATTAGAGAAAATATTATGAGGTGTTTTAATTATTATCAGCCTACCCGCATTATATTCGGTTGGGGTCGCTTAAATGAAATAGGAAAATTGGTTTCCCGAAACGGAAAAAAATGCCTTTTAGTTACGGTTAAATCCTTCCCATCCTTACAACCATTATTTGAAAAAATAAAAATCAAATGTAACGAGGCGGGGGTTGAGGTGATTCATTTTGATGGCGTTATTCCTAGTCCTACAACCGATTGTGTAAATCAAGGTTCTGAAATTGCTATAAAGAATAAAATTAACGTTGTTTTAGGAGTAGGCGGCGGTTCCAGCATTGATACTGCGAAAGCTATATCTGTAGGGGCCACCCATGAAGGAGAGGCATGGGATTATCGTCTAGGGCAAAAAAGAATTGAAAATGAAAAGTTACTCCCAATCATTGCCGTTCCTACTACTGCTGGAACAGGATCTGAAGTCACTACAATGTCAGTTATTAAAAATCCCGAAATAAAAATGAAATCTGCGCTTGCTGACTGGCTCCTTTGTCCAAGGATAAGCATAGTTGATCCTGAACTCACATTAACCGTTCCCCCTCATATTACTGCCTCAACTGGTTTTGATACTTTTTGTCATTCTTTTGAAAGCTTTTTAAATAAAAGAGCGTCTAAATTTATCGATATACTTTCTTTAGAGGCAATAAAACAAGTGATAAAATATCTCCCACTCGCTGTTAAAGACGGAACAAATAGAGAGGCGAGAGAGGCACTTTCGTGGGCTAGTACTCTTGGAGGACTTTGTATTACAAACGCAGGAACAACACTTCCACACGGAATTGGAATGGCTATCGGAGGACATACTTATAATATAATGCATGGAGAAGCTCTTGCTATAATGTACCCTGAAATAAATCGATGGACATGGAGAAATGCTATACCTAAATATGCAACAGTTGGTAGGCTCTTTAATCGTGAATTAGAAAATAAATCCGAAAATATTGCAGCAGAAGAATTATGTACTGAAATAGATAAATTCCTGAAACAAATAGGTATGTGGATAAGTTTAGAAGAGAAAGGTGTGTCTGAAAGCAAATTAAAAGCAATTGGAGAAGATTCAGTTAAACTGCGGAACTATACCCTTCATCCTAAAGTTCCTACTCTTGAAGAAATAGACGATTTGATAAAAAAAAGCTATAGTAAATAGGAATTTCACAAAATTATTTTATTAGATTTATACGAATTATGGAAAAAACTCTTAAAGTCAAAATGAAGTGCGACATCTTTTTCATCGATATAAAAATCAGGCACTCTCTACTTAAATAAATTTGAATATTTTTTCTATTTCTGCAAGAAGACTAATTATTACAAAAAGCAAAAATTGAAAATAAAAATTATAAAAAAACATGTGAGTAGTGATTAAACACGAGTTCAGGTAAAATTAAGAAAAAAAAATATAAAATAGTAGAGGAATATTCAAGATCTAATAAAATTAACATTTTATTCACCGAGCTTGATTGTAAAAATTCATGTCATTCGTTATTAAAAAATTTAGGCTTAATTGATTCATTTTTGAGTCTTTCTGAAGGAAAGTCCGAATCTTATATTTACTCTAGTAATGATAATAACATTCAATTTAAAGAGACTCCTCATGAATTTCAAGAAATCATGAAAGAAGAATTCTTTTGATTAGAAAAAATTTCAGAAAATATTATCTTTAATTAGATATATGTTCTTGAAAAATATTACATCAAATTAATTAATATTACTATAAAGAATTAAATCAAAGCTCCTTCTGAACTTAGTTAATCAACATTTTTTAATTATTCCTTATTCTTTTTTCTTTAATGTTTACGAGGGTATTTTATTACGAATCCTTTTTAGTTTATTTTAAATAATAGAAATCTCTGTTAAAATTTTTATGTGTTTTGACGAATATATATATTAATATACAACTTTAATTAAAATTGAACTTAATTAAATCAAATAAGTGAAATTTAAAAAAAAGAATAGTGATGTAAAAAATGGAACCAGATGAGGAAAGCGGTTTAGGGGTTAGTGATGTGTGGGTAAAACATAAAATTCCATTAACCTTCGATCAAGAGAAGCTCAGCAAGTGGTATATTGAAGAAAGAGGAGGGGCCAGAGGAGGTGCTGATGTCTTTTATCTTATGTTTGGTATAACATATAATTGTCAACTTAAATGTCCGCACTGTTGTGTTGGCAATTATGAAAATGAACCACCTAGAGAACTTACAACGGAAGAGATTAAGGATGTACTAGATCAATCTGCGAAAGCTTTTGTGATTAACTATTTTGGCGGTGAACCAACAATGAGACCAGATTTAATGGAACTAATAAAGTATGCTTCAGAGAGATCGGTATATGTGTTCTGTGATACAAATGGAATAAAAATCACGAAAGAATACGCAAAAGAATTGAAGGATAGCGGCTTGGAGATTCTTTATGTCAGTATCGACAGCCCAGTTCCAGAAAAGCACGATGAGTTGCGGGGTATGAAAGGATTATTTAACAAAGCCATTCAAGGCATAAAAAACGCCCTTGAAGTAGAATTAAAATGTGAATTGTCTACTTATATAACGAAAGAAAACCTTGCAAATGGAGAGTTTGAAAATGTAATCAAATTAGCAAGAGATCTGGGGGCTACAGGTGTAAGATATTTATTACCTACACCGACCGGTAGATGGTTATATAATCCTGATGTAATGCTGACACGCGAAGAGCAAAGAAAGGTTAGAAAAATTGTGAAATTCCCATATGTTTGTAGAGATTTCTATTTTCAGACTCAAACTTCAAGTCAATGCAGAGGTATGTCAGATAATGCGTACTTTTATATTTCTCCTTACGGAGATATCCAACCTTGCTGTTTTATACCACTTACTTTCGAAATATCAGGGAAGAACCTCTGAAAACAATCTTGGAGAGAATGTGGGGTCATGAAATGTTCTGCGAAGATTGGGTTAATAAGGAATGCCCTATGCTAAACATGGAGTACAGAAAGAAATATATAGATTCGATTCCTAAGGGCACAAAACTACCATTTAGAATAAGGTGTTAAGAAAAATTAAGAGAGAAAGTTGAGATTATTTTTTTCAATCCTTTTTTGAATTATTTCTTTTTTTTCAGCTAATCAGACCTTTAATAATAAAGAATTCTGAAATATATTTGGTTATTTTCTATTCACATAATTCAAAAAAGCTTTAACAACCATATGAAATTTAGGATCAGGAACAACAGTAAGATGATCTCTGCCTTGAATTTGAAAATGGCAAGCCCCTGGAACCAACTTCGCGAATAACGCTTTATCGCCAGGTAAGAAATCATTAGAACCTACTACCGTCATTACTGGCACAGAAATCTTCTTAAGAATTTTTTTAGTGCGTCCTTGAGTTGTAAACATATCTTCTGGTTGTTGAACATAACTTGTCATTACAGCTGCTAAAGCCTTCAAATTAGCACCTGTAGACTCGGCAAATTTACGAAATTCTCGACCTATAAGATCTTTGACTTGATCAATACTATCTGCCTTAAGCGCTTCCACTACAGATCCATACCTTATTGATGTTACTTGTTGATTACTTGGAGGTGGCAATACAAAACCTCCCAAAATCGCACAATTAACGCGTTTTGGTTCGCGTAATAGCAAATTCAGCGTAAGTCTGGAGTCCATAGAATAATCAAAGAAATTCGATTTCTCGATAGACAAATGGTCCATCAATTTAACAATATCTTCCATCATTTTAATACCATATTGAGCAGGATCTACGGGTTTATCGCTTTTTCCATGACCACGGCAATCCATCAGAATTAATCGATGCTCATCCTTTAAAACCTTTATCCAATTTGGCATTCTCCAATTCATTTCAATATTTGCTGCAAATCCATGAATCATGAATAGATCATGACCTTTTCCTTCTATTTCATAATATATTTTAACTCCCTCGTTATCGAAATATGGCATGATTCTCTAACTCAATTCCATTTTATAGAAAAATATTTAATACTATTAATAAAAATAACATCCCATTATTAAATTAATTTCCACTTTCTTATCACTGCTACAAATATGAAAAATTTAATCTATCGAGAGTTTTAGGTATAATATGTTAAAAATTAAATTAAAGAAGTGAAATATCCTCAAAAAATGACGAAATATGTCCATTAAAATTTTTTTTTAGACAATTAGGCTAAAAACTTATTTTAATAACTTTTCATGAGCATTTTTCCACAATTTTTCTTTAAATATAACGAATTGATCTTTTTTTCTAAACACAAATTTTTTAGAAAAAGAGTGGAATAAAGAATGGTATCGATTTTAAAATTAATAAAACAAATAAATATGGAAGTCTACATAGAACAATCACAAAATTCTTATCTTACTCAAGAAAAAAATGATGAAATCGATAATATTTTTAAATTAAAAGAATTAAACAAATATTTAGGACTCTCTGAGAAAGAATTTAAATTCAATATGTTTGAATTTAAACGGTACGATGTAACAGATTCAATTGATGATGAAAAACTCTGTGAAAACTATTTGGCTTTTTGTACCAATTTTGAACTTGCGCCAGCCCCTGCAATTCTTCTAAATATATTCTTCCATAATCATTGCAGTAAAACTATTAAAATAATCGGATCTGAAATTAATCAGCATTTTGACGATTTAATTGAATATGTTACTGAACAGATAACGATGGCGATGAGCACATTTTTTGATTAAATACTTTCATTAACTATACGGTTTAAAGATTCTTGCTAGATTATCAAATAAAATTAAATCCTTCACTAAACAATCTCTTGAATCATACGTTATTGTCTCCACATTTCTTCAAGCAAGTCCGCTAATTTCTCTTTTACTAATGTAATCTCTATATTAAAATAATTTCTTGCGACATTAATTAAAAAATGAATGTAATCCTTCGAAATTTTCGGTTTTATCTCTCTAATCTGTAAAATTGCATCTTTAAGTGACAAGGGTATTTCTTTGTCATGTTTTTCAACAAATTTGTATATTTTATATGATAGCGTATAAATTTCTTTTAATGCATCTCTCAATTCAATTAAAGAAGTAAGAGAATCACCTTCTTTATAAAATCTTTTTACTATTTCTCCCTCTATTTTTAATTTGTCAATTTTAATTATTTCCTTGCCCTTTCCCTTTATCTCTCTATCAGTTAATGTTATACAATCTCCATCAATATTCTTATTATTTTTATAATCCTCATTAGTTCTAATCAAAATGTTATTATTATCGAAGGTTTTTAGAAATATAAACTCAAAAAAATTTTCTAAAATTTGTTTTAAATGTTCTATTTTTTTCTCTATTAGAATTAAAATTTTTTTCTTAAAAAAACACCCCCAAATAGCATAGATCATTACTTCTTTTTCAATATTCATCTTTAAGACATCTATATCTTGAGGTTTTAATCCAATAAGGGATTCTATTTTAGGCTCTAATGAACTATAATCTACTTTTTGATTAAATTTTGCTAATCCTGGATTCTTCTCTATTCGTTCTATAGAATATTGTTGCAAAACATGAAGTATAAGTTGGGAAGCAAGAGAGAAACCCCATTCGGGGTACCTCTTTCTTAAGTCGTCGTAAAAATCGTATAATTGCACAGGTAACTTCAATGCCTTGTATTCTTTTTTTCTAATCTTATGTTTTTTCTCTTCTTCTTCGTCTTCGTCTTCCCCTTTATTTTTAGACATTTTTAATCAAAATTTTAGCTTTTAAATAAATAAGAGAAATTTATCTGTATAAATTTTGCCGAATTTCTAAATAAAAAGATTGAAATACGCCTTCAAACGATATGTAAAAATTTCTGTTCTCTTCTAATTGATTAATCCCAAACTATTGGTATCGGTGTAATAAACATTCATTTTTTAAAGTTTCTCTGAGATTTAAATTAGACTCCCCACATTTCTGTAAGCAACTCAGCTAGTTTATCTGGTACTGATGTGATATCTGTAATAAAATAGTTTCTTGTAACCTCCATTAAAAAATTAAAGTTATTCTTGACATCTAAAGAAGTACTCTCTTTTAAATCCTTGATTACTTTTTTAGGAGATAATGGTTTTGGACTTTCAAGACTTTCGTTATATTCAAATAATTTATGAGTAACCTTATAAATTTCTCTTATTTTATCTCTTAGTTCAATTAAGCCAGTAAGCAAATCAACTTCTTTATAGAATTTATTAACTATTCCGTCCTCGATATTTAAATCGTTAGTATCAAATATATTTTTCCAATCTTCTTTTTTATCTTTATATGTTTTTAATATTATATAGTTTTCATATAAAACCTTGTTTTTCTCGTAATCTCCTTTATTTAGTATAAAAATGTTATGAATAAAGGTTTTATGAAAGATAAAATCGAAAAAATTAATTATTGCATTTTTTAAATGTGTTATTCCCTGCTCTATTAGTATCAAGACTTTTTTCTTAAAAAAACAACTCCGAATAATGTATTTAATCACTTCTGGCTCTATATTGCTCTTTATACCTTTTAAATCATGAAGCTTAAACCCAATTATAGATTCGATTTTTGTTTCTAACGAAATATCTTCTACTTTTTGAAATTTTGCTAAACTATGATCTTTTTCTATTTGTTCCATAGCGTATCGTTGCAAGACATGAAGTATAAGTTGAGTTGCTAAAGAAAATCCCCACTCGGGATATCTTTGTCTTAATTTATCGTAAAAATTGTATAATGACATTGATAATTTCAATGACTTGTATTCTTTCTTAGGCGCGGATTTTTTCTCTTGTTCTTCTTTTTTGTAATCTTTTGGCATTTTTAATTTTTAATTTAGTTTTAAGTTTCTTTATAATTATTATATATTTTTTATTATAAAAATTTGTTGCAAAAATGGTGCAAAAATGCACCTTTTTTTCCGATATATTTAAATATAAATAATAAAATATAAATAATAAAAGAAAAATGGTTACATTTTTGCACCATTTTTTCGTTGGGTTTTTATAAGTTATATTAGACACTTAAGAACGATAAGGTCCTCTAAATTTTACTTTTTAAAGATTGAAGAAAATAATGGTTAGGAGGTAAAGTAAAGTATGAAATCGTTGAGAGAAACATGTAATTACGATTTAGATTTAGAATTCTGCCCAGAGTGCAAAGGAGAAATTATTAAATCTAGTTTTGAGATAACTTGTAAGTCATGTGGACTAGTTTTAGGTGCGGTTTTAGAACATAATTCGTATATATTTGACGATAAGATTATTAAACCTAATTTTAACAAACAATATGTAGCGTTAGGAGATCGGACGGATTTTATTGGAAGTTTAGGCACTTTTATTGGTTATGAAAATTCAAAATACTTAAGAGATAAATCCGGGAAGCTCTTACCTCCAGAAGAGCAAAAATTATATCGAAGATTAAAAAAGAATTATTCGCACTTGATACGCATTAAAAATCACGAAACCGAATATAGAGTTTTAAACGTCTTAAGTGAACTCTCCCTTTATCTGAATCTTAATAAAAATATTCGAAATATGGCAGCATATTATTACAAGAAAATAATAAAAAACGAAAAAAAAGTTATTAACAACATTTCATTAATAGCATTTTGCATATTTTACGCTGCAAGGAAAGAGAACCATAACGCCCCTATTTCAATTAAAGAAATTTCAGAAGCTTTTCAAAAATACGGACATAGGGTCAATGCGAGACTTATATTAAGGGACGCACTTAAATATAAACATCATTTATCGAACAATTCAATACCACATATGAGCGAGCACTACATTATAAGATTAGTCAGCGATGTAATTAATTACAATGGATTAGAAAAAAGATTAGAAAAGAAAGGAAGTACAATGTCGAAAAAGGACTATCAAATGAACCTAATAAAGAAATGCCAGGAAATTCTCAAAAGTTTACCTATGAGCCTTAGAGGTGGTAGAAATCCGTTCATAATGGCTGGAGGGACATTATATACGGCAGATGTACTCTTAGCAAAAGAATTTAATCATAAACCGATTTTAACGCAAAAGTTTATATCTGAATCGACTAAAATAGCAGAATATTCAATAAGAGATCATTATATTAAATTGTTCAAACCTGTATTTGTTAATAGTTTTGTAGAGGAAAGAAAGCTCATTAATGATGAAAAAAATATTTGAAATGAATTTGAGAAAACAGCTTTGTTCACCCACCAATCTTATTAGTTTTTTTCTTGTTACATCTTGAACATAGAATTTGTAGATTTGCAACTGAATTTGCTCCCCCTAAACTGTAAGGTATAATATGATGGTATTGAAGGTCTTCTTTACTTCCACATTCTATACAACATCCACTATCCCGCTTCCACACTTTTTCTTTTACATTTTTTTGAATATGTCTCGGCTTACCATTAATTTTCGCTCCACAATATTTACAATATATTGAATCACAATCTATTTTCTTATTACAGAAAAGACATAAAAGCGTGTTTATATCCTCTGAATTAAAACCTCCTTGCAAATTTGAAAGTGCTTGTGAAAAAAGATCAACTTCATTAAAGCAATCACGGCAAATGTTTTGAAATCTTTTTTCTTTTTGATACAAATAATTAAGTGCTGATTTCAATTTAGTTGAAATTGTTTTAATTACTGAATCTTTTTCCTCTTTACTAAAATGTTGCGCTGGTTTTAAGGATTTTTTAGACTTAAGATTTTCTATTTCCCAGGCTGTTCTTTGAGTAATAGCGGCAATCATAATTTTAATAGGTATACTATTAACTTTTTTGTCGCAATGACTACAATATGTAGTGAGTCTTTCTTTCCTTTTTAATATCTCTCCAGGATTTAATTTAGGGGTGATTAAAAAGTATCCACATTGTTTACACCTCAGATTTTCACCCTTTCTTAGATCAATATTATTATTACAAATTTCGCAGTAATAATATACCATTTGGAAGATTTAAGATATATTTTTATGATTTCAAACATCTAGAGAAAATTCGTCTAAATAAATATTATGTATTCGAAACTATAATTACCCCCAATCACTTCTGTATCCTGTTCCTCCAGTTGGCCACGTAAAAATTATCGCATCTTCTTCACATATGTACCAACAAGCACCACATTCCATGCATTTTTCCAAACTTTTAATTTTTGCTTTTTTATTCACTATCTCAAAACAGCTCGCTAAACACACATTTACACAATTCGCACATCCTACGCATTTTTCTTCTTTAATCTTTATGAATTCACCTGTCCCTTCCACCCATTCAACTCCTGGAAACTCCTTGAAAGTTTTAACCATATTAAATCACACTTTTCATTAACTGTACTTTAAAAATTTAATTGATTGTATATTAAAAATTGAAGGATCTGCGCGATCTACGAAAGCTATCATTTTTTTACTTAAACGTTCTGTTAATGGGTTTAACAATTTTATCAAATTTAAATATATCGGTTCAAAGATTGGTAGCGTTTTCCTTAATAGTGTATTTGCCGAGTTAGAAAGAGGAATTAATACAATAGCAAGGATTTTTTTTAATCGTCTAAAAAATTTAACAAAATTATTCATAAAATTTACGAAACTCAGAAAAATCGATTCCCCAAATTTCTGTTTTTTTGATGAAATAATTCTACGACCTCTTTTTCCATAATAATCATAACTCTCGTGCAACCAATTTTGATAATATCTGAAATACATTAAAATCCATTTTGTTATAATTGTTGGATCTTCGTTTAAGTATGAAAGAAGAATTTTAAGCAATGGAGAAGTAAAGTGACTCAACGAACCGAGACCCCAACCATCGTGTATATACTTTTTCAATTTTTTTAGATTATGTTCCGCTTGAGCTATGCGTAAATTATATCTATTTTTACCTGAGATAGACCATTGAATTATCGGATGGGTTTTTATTTTTTCATCGTACTTTTCTAAAAAAGATTTTGAGGTATCGTTTGCATGTATCGCAGCAATCGACACATCAGCGGCAATTTCGGCAAAAAACCATGCTGCGGG
>JAUWBH010000179.1 GCA_030605085.1 Promethearchaeota archaeon
AGCTCGGAATGTACGAGGTAGCTTCTATATTAATAATTTAAAACTGATAGAACTACCAAACATGGAGAATTGGGTGATGTCAACGTAGAAAACAAAAAAAACGGCTATTTTATAATTGATCCTTTCTTTATAAAATTAGCCGAATTTTGATTATATTTTTAAAAAGAAAAACAATAGAAAGGATAAATAACAATTCGATTTAAAAAGGATAAATAACAATTCGATTTAGAAAGGATAAATCGTTGAAAATAAAAACTGATTATTTAATCATTGGAGGAGGTATCTCCGGATTATCTTTAGCTATAAAATTAGTTAATTTAGCTAAAGATCAAACCATTTTATTAATAACTAAAGAAAGATTAGAGGAAGCAAACACTTATTACGCGCAAGGTGGAGTAGCTTGTGTGTGGAATAAAAGAAACGACGATTTCTCAAAGCACATTCAAGATACTTTAATAGCAGGAGATAGTTTGTGTGATAAAGAAGTAGTGAGAAAGATAATAACATATGCTCCAGAAAGGATAAATGAACTTATTGATTGGGGGCTTGAATTTACCAGAAATGAAAATGGGGATTACGAATTAGGAAAAGAAGGAGGTCATTCGGAAAGGAGAATTCTTCACGTAAATGATTTAACGGGGCAAAGTATTGAAACTAAACTAATTGAAAAAGCGAAACAATTTGCGAATATTGAAATAAAAGAAAAGTGGTGTGCAGTAAATCTCTATGCTAAGAATTTAACATGTTTTGGTGCCTATGTTTTAGATCAAAATACTGGGGATATACACAATATAGCGGCTAAAGCAACAATATTAGCAACCGGAGGTGCTGGGAAAATTTATTTGTATACTACTAATCCCGATGTCGCTTCTGGTGATGGAATTGCAATGGCTTACCGAGCAGGCGCAATGATATCAAATATGGAATTTTTTCAATTTCACCCTACATGCTTATATCATCCTTTTGCGAAAAATTTTTTAATCACAGAAGCAATGCGAGGCGAAGGTGCTATTTTAAAAGACTTAATGGGAAATCAATTCATGAAAAAATATCATCCGCTTAAAGAATTAGCTCCAAGAGACATTATATCAAGAGCTATTGATGCTGAATTAAAAGAGTCTGGAAATGACTATGTTTTATTAGATATCGCCTCATATAAAGATTCAGATTTTATAAAGAGCCATTTTCCTGGGATTTATGAAAATTGTTTAAATTTTAATATAGATATAACTAAGAACCCTATACCAGTCGTTCCCGCAGCTCATTATTGTTGTGGAGGTGTGGTTGCAGGGATAGATGGAAAAACAGATGTAAAGAACTTATATATTATTGGAGAGACTGCATGTACGGGTTTACATGGTGCTAATCGTTTAGCAAGTAATTCATTACTGGAAGGTATTGTTTGTGCACACGAATGCGCAAGAGTAATAGCTCAAGAAGCCAACGAGCTTAAGATAAGAGAATTCGAAGAGTGGGAAATTGGAGATGCCGTTCCCTCAACAGAAGGGGTTGTTATAACTCAAAATTGGGACGAAATAAGGATTACAATGCAGAATCTAGTTGGAATTGTCAGATCGGACAGAAGATTAAAGAGAGCTTTGAAACGAATGAATCTTTTTTCAGAAGAAATAGATTATTACTATTGGAATTACCAAATCGATAAAAACTTAGTGGAGTTAAGAAATATATCGATGGTGGCGGAAATAATTATAAGATGTGCTATGAGCAGGAAGGAAAGTAGAGGTACTCATTTTAATATAAATTATCCTAACAAAGTAAAAATAGCAAGAAATTCATATATCAGAAGACCTTGGTAAATATAACCAATTGTTATTTTTTGGAAATAATTTTATTATTGTTCTCATTATTATTATTGTTTTCTGATTTAATCTGGTTCAAAGAGGTGTAAAAATTGGTTCGTACAGGAAACATTGGAAAAAAAATTCGATTGGAGAGAATATTTAATCGAAACACAGGTAGGACTATAATAATACCAATGGACCATGGTTTTTCTTTAGGGGCGATAAAAGGTTTGGAAAATTTAGCAGAGATGGTCGATAAAGTAGCAATGGGAGGAGCAAACGCAGTTTTAGAACATTCAGGGATGGTTGGTACTGGTCATAGACAATATGGAAAGGACATAGGATTGATAATTCATTTATCTGGTGCAACAATCTTAGCTCCTGATCCTAACCGCAAAGTATTAGTATGTTCAGTAAAAAGAGCCATAAAGATGGGTGCTGATGCTTGTTCAATTCATATAAATATAGGAGCAAATGAAGAACCAGAAATGCTCCAAGATGCTGCTAAAGTTGTAGAGGATTGTCGTGAATGGGGTTTACCATTATTAGCAATGATGTATCCAAGAGGTGAGAAAATTAAAGATGAGAATGATCCTGAAGTGGTTAATGTTGCTGTAAGAGTTGGTGCAGAACTTGGAGCTGATATAGTAAAAACGAATTATCCTGGCGATATAGATAGTTTTAAATACATTATAAATAGCGTTCCTGTCCCCGTAATCATAGCAGGGGGTCCTAAAATGGATACAATTCCAGAGCTCTTACAGATGGTTCACGATTCCATTCAAGCAGGAGGGGTGGGAGTAGCTTTTGGAAGAAATGTATTTCAATATGAAGACCCTACTAAATTAGTAAAAGCACTCGCAAAAATTGTCCATGAGAATTATACCGTCGAAGAAGTTATAAAGGAATTTCAGTTTGATTGAATTTAAAATCTAATATGAGTAATTTATTATGAATGCCCAAAAGATTTATCCACCTTTTCTTGAAAGGATAAATAATCAAATAAAAAATCAAATCTTAAAATCCATAGGTCAAGATGATATTCCCGATAAGGAAGAGGAATTTCGAGTGATAATATCTTTTGAAAATATTTCCGATAGGGACAACTTTATTTTAAAAAATAAAAATATAGAAATATTAAAAAATTTTGACTTGATTCCGGCTATCAATTTAAAATTAACGAGGGAAAGGATTCACGACTTAGAAAAAGAGGAATTAATAAAAAAAATTGAGGAGGATCAAAAGCTTTACCTCTCAATGATAGATGTAATTGAAAATTTGGGTTTAAATCCTTATCGAAAATCGCAAATTTCGTATACTGGAAAAGATATTGTTGTTGGAATAGTTGACAATGGGATAAATCGAGATTTTGATACAATTTCAGACGTGATTTCGAATCAATTTTCTCTAAAAGAAGGCACAATAAGAACTAAGGAAAAAATCACAAAAAAGGAAATTACTCACGGCACTTTAATGGCAAATATAATTGGGAACCAATATTTAGATAATAACAACAACATTATTGGAATTGCCCCCGATGTGAAAATAATAGATTTAGATATTTCAAATTTAAAAGAAGAATATTATATTTCAAGCGTATTGGAGATATTTGACATTATCACCAAAAATAACATAAGATTTGATTTACTTTTAGTGTCTCTTACCACGCTGAATCCTTCTGATGGAAAAGATATCTTATCTTTAGCGTGTAATTTATTAGTTGATAAGGGAATTATAATAGTATGTCCAGCAGGTAATTTTGGTCCAGAATCTTATACAATCGGAAGCCCATCTGCTGCTGAAAATGTAATTTCAATAGGTGCTCTTACAAAAGAGATGACAATTGCTTATTACAGTGGAAGAGGGCCTACACTAGACGATAGAATTAAACCTGATTTTTGCTTACCGGGTTCAAAAATTGAAATCCCATTATCAGACAAAATCAGAGTAAAAATATCAGGAACTAGTGTTGCTGCAGCTATTGGGATTGGTTTAATTGCCCTGCTTAAGGAATTTAATCCAAATCTTTCACATAAGGAAACTTTAGAAATAATTAAAGAAGCAAGTATAGACTTAAATTATCAAAAGATTTCTCAAGGATGTGGTACTACAAATTTCTTAGATGTTTTTAAACAATTAAGTTTATTTCAAGAAGGGAGATTCTTACCTTACAATTACTTAATCAAGAACTCTTTAATGTTTTCAATCGGATTTATATTAGTTTTAATATTTATCTTCTATCTATTTCATTTCCTAAATCTAATGCAATATTTTTAAATAAGGGGGATTTTAAATTTTTCTAATCTTTCACATCGCACTTCCATTGATTATTTTTGAAATCCCCTTAATAAAAAAAAAATATAGAATTAATAGATACTCCTTAATTATTGGTTCTATCGCTCCTGATTTAATTGATAAGACATTTCTGTTCTTAAATCTTTTTTCGGGTAGAAGTTTTTCTCATACATTACTATTCGTACTTGTTAGTTTTAGTATTTTGTTCTTAATAACTAAGGGAAATAAATCAATTTCGTTTCCATATTTAATAGGAGTGATTATTCATCTTATTTTGGATTTACCTGAAATTCCTTTATTTTATCCGTTCGTATCGTATGATTTTTACGATTACGCTCCAATAGAAGATTCGATATCGTTGTGGATACATACTTTATTAACAGAACCTATTGTTATAACGACAGAAATTATTGGAGTCATGATATTTATATTTATAGTGATTAATAATAAATTATATAATTTGAGAGAAATTTCAAATTATTTAAAAACAAATGAAGTACTTCCAAATAAAGAAAAAAATTATATTAATCAACAAGAAAATTGATTTTTTTTTTTTTTAAAAAGCCTGAAGAGAAGAAGTTTATTATATTATTAGTGAAATATTTAATAGTCTAACTCATGAGTTATTCGATGATATTATGAACCAAAACAATCTTCTGCGTATTATTATAGACGATCGAGAGAAAAAGTTAATGGAATTGTTTGACAATAAAGAAAAAAAGATTTTGGAATACGAAAAAAAACGCTTGGATATTGCGGATGTCATAATCTCGAGCGAAGTGGTAATTGAAAGAAAAGAAGGTTTTGATTTTGTGTCATCCATAATCGATAATCGTTTATTTGAACAATTATTACGCTTAAAAGAAACATACGATTGTCCAATTCTTATAATAGAAGGTTTAAACGATAATGTTTTTGAAAATACAGGAATGAGCATCACATCTATTTATGGTGCCCTTTCTTTCCTTTCTTATAAGTTGGGAATGTCGGTAATTCCTACGCGTAACTTGAAGGATACGGCAATTGTTATTGAAAGAATTGCATTTCGAGAACAAGTAAAGGACGATGTGCCATTATTAAGTCGAAAAGCACCGAGAGGCATGTCAATTGAAGATCGAAGGGCCTATGTTCTTGAAGGGTTAATCGACTGTGGTCCTAAAAAAGCCAAACAATTAATTCAAACTTTTGAAACGCCTTATAAAGTTTTTGACGCGATTAAACAGACAAAAATTCTCTACACGCGTACAGGAAATCCAAAATCGATTTCTGGTCCAATAATTAATGCTGGTTTGAAAGGATTTGGGTGGAAATTTATTCATAAAAATAAAAAATTGCTTTTTGATATCGAAAAAAGATTTATTGAACAACAGCAAGGTTTAAAGCAAAAAAAAATATTATAACTTTCATTTAATACAATTAATCCCGAATAAAAGTATTCATAAAAAAATTAACAAGATTTAATATTAGCTAATGTCTAACAGGGATGTCATTTCCTGCTATTTTTTGTTTAAATTCATTAATAACAGCTATCATAGGATTTCTCATTCTCGCTTTTTGAGGTAAAATGACTAGATTTTTTTTATTTAATACCAATTCGGGAATTTCTGTACAGTCGTTAAATGTTAAATTCAGGGTTGTAAGATAGGGGAGCGATGCAATCCATTCTGGAACTTTTTGCAATAAATTATAGCTCAAATCTAGGAGTTCTAACTTTGAAAACAATTGTATTTCTACTGGAACTGAAGTTAATCCTGAATTAGAAAGTTTTAATCCAACAACATGCTTATCTTTGATTGTAAATTCTCGGGGGAAAACTCTGCGATGAGAAAAACCTCGGGAGCTGATATTTAACTCTTTTGTTATAAGTATGTGCCTATTTAATTTTCTTTCGATGAAAACAAACGCTTCTTTTTCTTCAGCTATTAGATTATTCTTAACTTTATTCGATTCTTCTATTCGTTTTTTTGATACCTCCTCTCTTCTAAGTCTCTCAAAACACGAACAACAATAAATTTGGATTAAAGGATGAGTCCATATTTTTAATAACCATTCAGGATCCATATTTTGATTTCGAGCACTAAATCCTCTAAAGGTTAATCTGATTTTGCAGTGCCAACATTCTCTTGTTTCATATTTTTCATTTGTCGAATCTTGTCCATTTTCTCGTCTTCCAAGTAGGTTTCTCAATTCTCCCATAATTGCACCTCTAAGAGTTCTTGGGGTATCAGCGCCATTTTGAATGTGATTTGCTTCAATAGTTCTTAAATGATTTAGGTGATCATTTATAATAGTTAATCTATTTTCCAAATCTATGATTTGTTGTTGAATTTCTTCTATATAATTGTTAAATTTTATGGGAATTTTTAAAATTGTATTCAAAGTGCTTTTAATAATATTACCAAGAGCTTGGACTTTTATTTCTAACGGAAACCCTCTCTGTTCAGCTAACACAGTACTTAGTCTTTCTGCCATCCATATCATCAATTTTCTTTAAAAAATTTACATAAAATTAATGAAAATCAAAATATTTATTTGTTTGCTATTCAAGTTGATTTAAAATCAGATTTTTAACATGATAAAGAAATCCATTCCTTTTAAGGAGTGGTTAAACAATAGAAATTACTAAATCAAGACACTCTAGACCTTATACACATGACAAGATTATATATATTATCATGGAACTTGCGCAAAAATTACCCATTTTTCCCACAATTTCACAAGAAAAAGTATTATGTGATTTGTCGGAAAAAAGTCGTCTCATTTACTACTTTGCGTTAGCCGAACGGATCGAAAATTGGAAAGAAAATAAAGATAAACCGAAAGAAGAACGAACATATATTAGTTATGTCGACCAACAGAACCAATTACCAACAATCAAAGAAAAATATCCAGAATACAAGTGGGTATATTCTAAAGTGCTTCAAATGACCTTAAGGAAGCTGGATTCTGATTACAAGTCGTTCAAAGCTCTATGAAATAAAGGAGATAAAAAGGAAAGACCGCCACGATTCAAGAGTAAAAAATATTTCGCAACTCTATGCTATAATCAATCGAGATTCAAGATAAGCGATTCTACCATTACTTTTTCTCATAAACATCCTTCTAAGGAAGCATTATCGTTTGAACTTCCGAAAGAGAAGATCAAGCAAGTTGAGATCTTTTTAGATTCACTAAAGCGTTGGTTCGTTTCCATTACGTACGAGATTAAAACTCCTGAATATAAAGATAATGGATTATTTCAAGCGTTTGATTTAGGAGTATCGCAAACATCAGGAGTAAATCTTTACGGAAAGTTTGTTCAATTCAAGCATAGACGAGCTGATCTATATTGGAAAAAGAAAATCGTAGAAGTGCAATCGAAACGAGACCATTGCAAGAAGAATAGCCGAAGGTGGCGATGGTACAACGCTAAACTAAAGAGAATAAAGCGAAAACAAGCAAATCAACTTAAGGACTTCCAGCATTGGTTATCAAAACAAATCGTAGAACGCACAAAAGCGAATACGCTCATTATTGGAAAATTAGATGTAAAAGAAATGGCTAAGAAAAAGAAAGGAACGGAAAACGCCAAAGAATTATTACGTGCGAATGTGGAAATCAGATTGACCGAGATCTGAACTCGGCAATCAATATTATGGTCAAGTTCTTGAAATTGAAGAAAGACCGAGAATATGATTTCCTTTTGCATGAACCCTCCGTGAACGAGGAACTATTCCTGCAAACCTGGGATGGTTTTCTACGACACACAGCCCACCCTACTGAAAAAGTGGGTGCGGACTCGTAGGAAGCTACTACCTTTTGGTAGTAGTAGTTCACAGAATGATTTTGAATATACATTAAAAAAATAATAGAAATTAAATATTGACCATTAAAACAAGGTTTTAATGACGCACATCTTGTTGTAGTTTCTTTAAGCAAATATTAGGGATAGTAAAATCTTCTGAATAATAAAAAGATGAGATTTAGAGTTTAAGTTCATTCTTCTGTTTTATAATCATCGAAATTGTAGTACCATTTTACTGGTTTAGTGCCTTGTGTTTTCCTTGCTTCTTCTAACCCGTTATAAAAGTTATCGTTATGATCTCGTAAGTGAAATTCATAACCGCAGTTAGCACATTTTGTAGTTGTAGTTTTTAACCAATACTGAGGGTTAGAGAAATCGAGAACTACTTTATTTAACTTTCCGTCCTTTGTTTCTAAATAGCTTTCAAGTGGAAGCCTAAATCTGACTGATGTACTTCCGCAATTGGGACATTTACCGCAAGAAGCGATGTATTTGACTTCTGGCATCCTTAAACCTGATTCTTCTTCTGTCATATATATTTCACCTTCTAATATCTTAAAAAATATTAAAACTGTGGCAAATACCTCCTTAGGGTATTTCATTAAATTTACTTAATAATGTAAACATTATATTAAAATTCTTTAAAAATTCTTATAATTGTGTATTAACCATATTAATAAAGATTAATGAATTAAATTTCTAATAAAAAAATGCTTCTTTAAAATAATTTAATGCTTCTTTAAAATTTCATAGAATTTATAGTAGACTGCCATCAAAAAAGCTCTCCTGTGAAAAATTAGAAAATTCGATTTCATTTTTTGTTTAAATATAACGAAAAAAAATACAATCTCATGAAAGAAAATTTTAATAATTTCATTAGTCTTCACGATATTTTTGACAAGCCCTCCCTATTAGATTATGAAGAGGATTCTGAATTTCTCGAGTGGTGTTCGATGGAAGGTTTTGAGCGAATAAGTGAGCTTTCAAGGCAGATGCGCACATTTCTTAACTATAAAAGTGCAATCATTCGCTTTAGATATTCAGAAACTCGGGAGGGCGATAATACCTTCAAAAAAGATTCGATAATGAAGTGGGAAGGCGAACTCTTCTCGTTAGCTTCACGACATGCATCGTTACTGAAAGGAATTGGAATAGAGGAGAGAACAGTAAGAGAAAAGTTATATATTCTAATAGAAAGAGTAAAGGCTCAACCAAATGACTTTGAAAAAAACCTCTTGAAAGGGATTAAACAGCTCGGTGGTAAAATTTGGAAAATACTTCATGCTCTTTCGGAATTAGAAATTCATCATCACCCCTGGTTATTCCACATGGCGATTAAAATTGCATGTATTTCGTGTAGCGCTGAAAGTGCATTGTTTTGGCCATTTTCACATTTCTACGAAGAATTGAAACGGAATTACCTGCAATTAGAGAAAGAACTATCGGGATTACTTCAATTAAGTGGGGAAGAGCAATTTGAAGCAAAGAAAAAGATGAGGCGGGTGAGAATCTTAGAATGATAATGAAGGAAGGTCAAGTAAGCAGAAAAACGGCGAAAGAAGATCGAATTGCGATTTGTCCACACTTTGGATGCACGCATCTTGAGAAGGTCAAGCCTTTAAAATTCGGCTTCTTTGGATTTCGAAAATATCCGAAGTGTTCAAAACACAAGTCTCCCTTAGTTTTCGTGGATGAGTTTGTCGCGAATTTCCTCCACGCAGTAAACACATGTTTATTTGACATATCAAGCCTCCCTCCAGAAAACTTGACAAGTTTGATCAAAACAAGAGCCCCAAATGGTTTAAAGGATTTCGTTAATGGTTGGATGTATTGTAATCCCATAGGAAGGGGAGCCCAAATCGTTTCTAACTGCATGGATGGTTTATCAAGAGGCTACATGAAATTACTGAGCAAGAAACAAAGAAAAACACTTCTAGATGAGAGAAGTTCAAAAAAGCGTAATTGTATGTTACGTTCGGGGTTAAAAAAGATTGCAGATGAATATACAGCTTTCCTACAAGATCTCCGTGAAAAATCCGAAGTACATTATATTCCAAGAAAATTACGCCCACTTTCAGAGGAGGTGCGAAATATTCTCAAGATATAGTTAAAAAGTCATTTAAAAGAAATTCAAGCGGCAAATGGTAAAAAAAGAAGAGAATCACTCATGCAAGATGAATTTCTTCCAATGCTTAAAGAAGAGTACGACAAAATCCTTCACGCGGGAACATGTACATCACTATTGGGCAAATCTCCCGCAATAGTAACAAAAGGAGTTTCTCCATTTGAGCTTTTTTCAGCCTATCATGAATTTTTAAAAGCTGAGTTGTGTAGGGAATTAAAAAAAAAAGATGTAAAATCATTATTAGAAGAATCTGAAGATGCTGAAATAGCAATAGTAGACGATTTTGATAATGCACCTCAGAATGCATTGTGTTTGGAAAAATTACAAACGGGAATTTCAGAAAAAAAAGTGGACGATAAAAAGATAGATGTAAATAGTTCTACAACGAAATATAAAAAGACTTTCAATGATTATAAGTTGAAAGATTATGCTCAGTACTTAAAAACAGAAATAGATAATAAATTAAATAATATATTGGACTTAGAAGGGAAATATGGTCCAACCGTAGTTCAATTAATACAGCAAAAATATAAGGATTATGTGAAGAGTTTCTACAATAAAGGAATATTCTATTCAAAAATTCTCAGTAAGATTGGTTTAAAGCAGAAACGAATAATCAGAAATAAATTAATCAGCAATCTTGCTAATGAACTTAGATATATTACAACATATCTAAAAGAAGTTTTAGAACTAAGATCAAGAGACGCGCCAAATCCAAATCAATTAACGATGATTGGGTATAGAGGTTTTGTAGTATTCCTACAAAAAAATAATATAGACTTTTCACAAGTAGCAAAAGCAGCGGGATTAGAATACCGTAGCTGGCGAACAGACTTGCTCAATTATTATGACATGTTAGAGTTAGCAAGAATAAAAAGTGTTGTTTTTCCTTATACACATAAGGAATTTGAAGAAAAAATGAAAAACCGTATCACATCCCCGAGCCATGTAACTTTTAAATGGCAATGTCCTAGACATGGTGAATGGGGAACGTCTTATCAAACTTTAAAAGATTCAAAATTTGGATGTCCAGTATGCTATAGAGAGTCCACAGAAATTACTTACGATGACTGTATTAGACTTGGAAAATCTAAAGGCGTAGAATTTGCAATGAACCCTACCGAATTCAAAGAGGTAATAGAGAATGAAAGACGCGAAGCTGAAAGAAAAGGAATAAATCCAAAAAGACCTAATCACATAAAACTCAAATGGCGTTGCAGGGAGCATGGTGAATGGGAAACGTCTTATCAAACTCTTAAGATTTCAAAAATTGGATGTCCGATATGCGGGCTTGAATACTGGCAAGGACAAGTCTCAGTTGATTATGAAGATTTTATAGAATTAGGAGATTCAAGAATTGATTTAGAGTTTCCTCTAGCCCGTGAACAATTCGATAAAATAATAGCAAATAGTATAACACCTCCCTCGACAATACAATTCCCTTGGACTTGTAGCATTGATTCAAGTCACAGAACTTGGCATGCACCTTACAGTAGAATTAAGTTGGGTCACGGATGCCCGTTATGTGGTGAGAAAATAAAAACAATCGGAACCTTACTCCATCCTATTCTTGAATTTAATAGTGTAAAATATCTTAGATTGAAAGATTGCGAAGTTGATTATGAAACTAGTATAGCTAAGGGCATAGGATTTAGACCTGACCTTTTAATAAAAAGAGATAATGCCTTTAAATTTAATGTCGAGAATCACCAATCAGTTGTACAATTTCCTTATAAAATTGAAAGAATTTCTGTTGACTTTACTCTTGGATTAACCCCAATATCTGTTCTGGGTAAGTGTTTTAAAAATTATCAAGATAAAGCGAGATACTTAATTACTGTTTTATTGCGCGAGGGAAGTATTCGAACTGCTTCAAGTTATGAAAGAATAATTTCAAATTCTCAGAACATTCGATCTTATGAACATGGAGATAAACACATCAAAGTAATCAATTTTAGTGGTTTTATAGAATTCTTAGGACAATTCACTAATACAGACGAATGGAAATGTATATCTAATATGACACAAGCTGTGAATTTAGCATTAAGAGCAATAAGATCGACTAGAGCATTTAACAATTTGATAAATCTCAGCAGAAGTTATTCTAGATTATTAAAAAATCTCTGATACCTATTATAACTATGAATAGAAAAAAAATATGTGGTAGCAAATTAATCTTAGTTTCCTTTAGCTCTGTAATTGGCGACAAAAATACCAAAAAGTTGAAAAACATCCATGATCAATTATATAATTATGAATCGACCAACAATTTCAGAAGAATATAAAACC
>JAUWBH010000058.1 GCA_030605085.1 Promethearchaeota archaeon
ATGACTGAACTCATGCTTACTAGGAGTCGTGCTTACGAGAAATTCGAAATAGATGTGATATACTACTATCAAGAGGATGAGTGTTCAAGGTAAAAGGGTATTTTTGTCGACAAAGACTAATTTGCGACCACATAAAAAAAAACAAAAAAAAATTTTTATTATAGTCTGGAATAATGTCGTAGGGAGTTTTGTATAATGAAGAGTTGGATGTTTCTAGTATTGCGTTCATATGCGCAATATTTCTAGCTCCACCAATCACTTCTTCAATATAAGATGTTGAACTTAGTTCTTGAATGTCAGTATTATCGGTTACTGATATTCCACCCATTTGTTGCTGTATATTATAGGTTAGATCCGCACTTAATCGGGCTACCAAGTATTTTCCTTGAGAACTAATCCCAGCGACCCATTTTTCAGCTTCTTTACTTGGTTTCTCACTAAACAAAATATGCTCGTCGTAAATTGATGCTGCTTGAAACGCTAATGCGGTAGCTGCTGAAGTTCTAGACAATAGATCCGCCAAACTAAAACCAACGCCTTGGTATTTAAGTATCGGTTGTCCAAATTGAAGTCTCAAATTAGTGTAAATTATTCCGTACGCGAGAGCAGCCCAGCAGATTCCTAATCCACTCCCCATAATACCTAAACGTTCAGGCACTAAGTTCTCAAAAAGATTTCTGTATCCCTGTCCTTCTCCTCCAAGGATATAATCATTTGGGCAAGAAACATCCTTAAATATTGTATGAGCAATATGAACTCGAGGAACATAATCTATTTTTAATCTACGAGTTTCAACACCAAATTCCCGTTTAAGCATGGCTTGTATCATCGTTCCGCGAGGATTTGCATTATTAGTTACACCATAGGCAACAAAATAATCTGCTTTAGGTCCATTAGTCGTGTATACTTTTTCCCCATTAAAGATGACACCTTCTTCCGTTCGTGTACAGATTGTTGTCATATTTACTGCATCAGAGCCTCTTTCTGGTTCTGTAATACCTATACATCCTATTTTTTGTCCAGATATAAGTTCTTCTTGTACTCGGCGAATTGCCTCACTTTCATGTCCATGCTGGAGAAAATGAAATGTTGGATTCCCGCATAGAATTCCAGAAGCCAATCTTGCTAATTCAAGTTGACTATCTAAGCAGCTTAAATGAGTAGCCAGTAATACTTCAGTTTTCATTCCATAAGGTCTGAAATCTTTAAATAAGTTAATTCTTTGAATATAACCTTCTTTCCCTAACACAGGAAATAGTTCATAAACATCTTTACTTTTGTCTATTTTAGGCCGTAATTCTAAGCAAAATTCTTGAAGTTCTTTGCAAAAAGCACGCTCTTGGTCGTTTAATATAGGAAAAACGTTATCGTTTACAATCTTAAATACATTTTCCAACGACATTTTTTCTAATATTTCGTCTTTTATGATCTTTTCTTGCATCTTTATCTCATTTAAAAGTGTGTGTGTTTTTTGATTGAAAGAAATTCTAATAATTAAAAATAATTTGCAATAGCAATTAAATTTATTATTAATTAGAATAAAGATTAAAGTAAATTTTGTTAACTCCCTAAAAATTAATTTTTTAAACCATATAATAAAAGATAGTATCTGTTTCATTATGTTATATAATGAAAATAAAAATAATTATGAGCTTTTACAAATAACATATATACTACGTCTATACTTTTTTAAATAAGTTCTAACATTAATTATTAAAGTAAAAAAGAACGATTGAATGCGAGGTACATTAATTTTTAAGAATGATTTAAACTTATGAGCTATTTCAGTGCCTTTTTTATTCTATTGATTTTTATATTTGTGGAGATTGAATAAATGAAAATTACTCGATATTTTAGAAGGATTATTACCAAAAAGGAAAGAGAGGAGAAAGAAAAATCCTTAGAAAGTCTTATAAATCGCTACGTTAAAGAAGAGAAAAAAGAAATTGCAAAAGAAAAATTAGAAAAAATTGCCGAAATAATCCACGAAACAGAAGATAAAATTAAGAAATCTATCAAGGAGAAAGTAAAAGTTGCTAAAGCTCAATTTAAGGAGAAAAGTAAGCAATTAGATCAAATCAAAAAAGCCGGGTTAGAATACAATACATTTACATCGAAGTTTAGATCCGCTATGCCAAGAACGGAGGAAGAACGCTTACAAGATATGAATGAACTTAAAAGTGCTATTTCCATACTTGAATCTTTAGACGATCAAACATATCGAGTGAGTTCAAAAAAATTTGAGGCAGGAATTGGGATTTTTTACGATAAAATATCTCGTCGTTTCAGTTCTCTTATAAACGAATATAAATTAAACGAATTTAAGTTCATACCATTCCAGAGACTTAAGCACCATGTGTTTTTAAACGTGAAACATATTAAAGATAAAGATATACTTGAAATTCTAACCATAATGAAAGATACGCACCTATTAAATGATTTAATAGAAATCAATCCAACATTTTACATTATAGATTTTACGACAGAACCATCAAATTTCTCTCTAGCCGATAAAGTTCTTTTATCTTTAGCTTACGACGAAAATACTCTTACAATTCAAAAGTTAATGACCCTAACAGAATGGAATGAAGATTATGCAAGAAAAATTGTACACGGATTAGTTGATAAAAAGTTTGCTACAGTTAAAGACGATAGTATTAGTATAGAGGGTTTTGGTCGTGGTGAAGAAAGAAGAAAGTGGGATAGTATTATACAAAAACAGATTCAAAAACAACAGGAAAAGGAAAGAGAAAAACACAGACTGCATCAAGAAAGAAAAATACAATTAGAACAACAATTCTCTAAAGTCAAAGAAGCTAAAATTCCAGATGCGCAACCCATCGATTCATTAATTGAAGATACGCCACCGGATATAAATTTTAGTAAAAAACCAACTGTCAAAACATTGCCATCTCCTAAACATGAACCTCAATCTTCAGTATCCTTAAAAGATGTAAAGCTTAAAGAAACACAGGAAATTAAAGATAA
The DNA here is from genome assembly GCA_030605085.1 of Promethearchaeota archaeon. Next base: position 2,989 of record JAUWBH010000058.1, read on the forward strand.
AGACGCTTTGATAGGTGCAATGGAAGCACTAGACGGGATATCACCAACCGAATTCAAAAAAACAGAAGTTAAAAAAGAGGATATAACAGACTTAGATATGGATATTAGTTTGGATCATTTACCAGAAGAAGAACAAGATTTAGAGGACTTAATTTCTGAAAAAATATTAAATTATCATGAAAATTTCTCACTAATTAATGGGGGTTTAACTCAATATGAGAAAATAAAAGAGTACATGGAACAAGAATTAAGAAAAGATGTACCCGATGATTTAATAAAAACAATTTTAAGACAATTAAGGGAGTTACAAATGATATACTCTTTAATTAAAATAGGTCAATATGAATTCTATTTATTCAACGAAATTTCTCTTAATGACAAAGAAAAAGAATTAATCAAATTCGCAATCAATAAAAAGCCATTAAAAAAAGAAGATTTTATTAATGGTTTAGAATGGGATGAGGAAGAAACGCTTACTACGATGAAGACTCTTCAAGAAAAAGGGATTTTGAGAATAGAAAAAAACGATATAATTATTCCTGGCATTGTTCAAATGAAATAAACTCTTTTTATTAAGATAATTATAAGCTAATAAATGTTTAATAACTCTTTGGAAAATGATCATATTGATGTTATTTGTAGTTATTTTGTACAAACTCCATTAATTTATTAATTTCTTCCAAATGAGTCTCTTTTTTTCCAAAAATATAAAATCGCACATCCGGCCCTGTACCAGAGGGTCTGAAGTAGAGAGTTGAATTGTCGCTTTTTAGTAGGTATATATCGATAAAATTATTATTATCTGATAAAGCTGAAATTTGATATTCTTTTTCTCCAATTAATATACTTTTTTTATCGTTTTTTTTGAAATTATTCATAATTTTAACTTTCTCCTCATCAGAAGCTGGAATCGTACGGTTAATTCCCTTTATAGACCAATCTATAGATTCTGATATGGTATATCCTCTACAGATTAATTCTGAAATTAACACGAGCGCAGGCACGGGATATTTATCAGCAATTATAGGAAATTCTGTGGTAAAATCAAACTCATCCGTTCTTTTATTTTTAGATACATTTAATGTTGTCAAGGTGTGCCCTCCAGATTCCTCCCAAAGAACAATAATAAATTCTTCTTTCTCTAAATCTTGTTTTTCCATTAAGTCTATAATTCTTTTCTTGAGTGGTTTGGCGTTATTTATCTTAATTAAGTTTTTATTCTCATCCTCCACATAAAGAATTGCCGTATCTATTTTTGATTGATCAACATCGATTCCAAAAAGAAAATATAATATCAAGCCTAAGTGTTTATAACCTACACCAGCCAAAACATTCAAAAAACTCGTATGATCTCCTCTTAGATCGCTAGGTATTGTTCTCACATTAATAATCTTTTTATTGAATTCTTTAGCTAAAATGTTATGCATCGCGGAGTAAATCTCATTTGGAATGTATGTGAAATATTCACCATTTTGCTTTACATATAAAGCAATTCTATCCCTATCGGCATCAAGTAATAAAGCTAGATTAGAATTTGCTTGACTCATAACTTCTTGGAGCTTTTCTTCTTTAATTGTTTTTACAGGATTTGGAGGATTTAATTCTTCTTCAATTAGAATTATGTTTGCTCCATATTGCTTGAAAAGGTTTACAATACCTCTAGCTTTACCCAAATATGGCCATATTACAATATTTTTATCTTTTAAATTCTTTATGTCTAAGATCTTTGATAATAAGTCCACGACATAATCATTATTTCTTTGCTCTGCATTGATTTGAATACGTTTAAAATCAGTTTTTAGATAGATTTCTTTAATTTTAAGGGCTCTTTTAGATATATCCTTAAATATATCTCCAGAAATTGGAATGGGATAATCTATATAAAATTTTATTCCATTCCATGATAATTCATTATGACTCGCCGTCAAGACAATAATCAAATTAACATCTTCTATTAGAGCAACTGATGCAGCTCCATATGGAGATGATAATTTAGATTCTCCCGGTTTATCCGTTTGGTAGTAAATCTCGTATCCATCGTATGCAAAGATTTGCGAGCAATACTCTAGTAGAATCTTTTTACTAGGACGATTGTCAGAAACAATAAGGATTTTTAAATTCTGATTATTCTTCAACTCTTTAAACTTTTGACTAATTGCTTTGAATACTCTTAAAAATAGAAATAATTTTCGATTTGTTAATAAATATTTATCCGCACCAACATCATATATCTGAATCCTAAGACCAGAAGTAGGAGCAACAATGGGATCTATAATATTTATTTCCTCATCAGTTAAATCTGGCAGTTTTATAACTTTAGTTCCACCATCTATTTCTTCTAATTTAATATCTTCAATTTCAAATCTTATCAATTTTATCTCTTTGAATAATATTTCATTTTTTATAAATTTCTTTGTCTAAAGAGGAAATATATTTTATTTTAATTTTCTCGATTATATTTCGCTCGCTGTATTTTTTTGTCAATTTTAACAACAATACTGAGAAAAAATTAAAGAATTCGCGTGGATTATTTTCGCATCCCTTTGATTGGAACAATTTTTTTAATCGCATCTCTTAAAATTGCGAAAATTTTTTCACGATAATTTGGATCAATTGCAACCATTCCATAAACTTTAATTTTGCGAGCGCCTTCAGGTTGAAAAAGAATTTTCTCACAAAATTCGGGAGTTAATCTATTTGGTAAATCTTGTTTATTCGCAATGCCTAATACTAAAGTATTTTTATAAAATTTATTTAAAATCTTATGAATTATTTCTTTAGAGGAATTTAAATTTTCAAAGGTCGAATCTAATACTAAAAGAGCGATTTGGGTTCCTTCTAACAAACTTCTCCATAAAAAGTGAAATTGTTTCTGTCCAGCAAAGTCCCAAAAGCACACATTCCCAAGCTCGTCGTCGTCATAATTAGCGATATCACAGGTCATTGTAGGCACATATTCCAAATCGATATCCTTACCACATATAAGATGAAGCAAAGTAGTTTTCCCAACTCCTCCAAAACCTATAATTGATACCTTTATTGTACCCAAAATAGTATTATCTAAAATTTTCTCAAAACTATTGAAAATTGTGCGATTTCCTGCCCATGTACCATCTTCAATTATTTTCCCATAACGTTCAATAAATTTAGATCTAATAGTGTTGATTTTAGAGTTAATTTGAGCACTATCCTCTATTAAATCAGTGCATACAACGATAATTATTGGGCCAATGATGGTATAATAATACTTAAAATTGTCTGTAGCCGTAGATTTGATGTCAGACTGGCTAATTTCTTTCATAAAACCTGAAAATGCACTTAAAAATCCGGCTAACAAATCGCGGTCTATTTCTGAATCACCATAATTCCTAAATAATAATGACTTTCCATCCTTCGTGAGTATATTGATGTATTGTATCATTATGTTTTTAATTCAGTTCAGAAGTTTTTTATTTGTATATTATATTAATTTAGTAAATAAAAAAATATGTTATACCAAAATTATTAGATTGACATTTTAAATCGAGGGTAAATTAATGACAAACTTAAACGGGCTAAACCAAGAAGAAATCGTTAAACTAATCAAAAATTTAGACGAAAAAATGAACGATCTCTCTTCAATTCTACAAAAATTTGGGCTCGATTTAATTACAAAGCTAGGGCAGACTAATTCTACCATAAAAATGCTTGCAGATAAAATAATCGAATTAGATAAAGCCACAATCGATATAAAAGCGTTATTACCAAAATTAAATAACATTATCAATAATCAAAAACTTATAGAAAACGAGCTCGATTTAATAAAATCATTGACGCAAAAAGTAAATGTACCAGTCGAGAATGAAAATGAATTAAAAAGCGAAGAACTGGCAAGAGAGGAATTAAATATAAAAAACAAACCATTAATTATAGAACAATTAACCAAGTTAAAAAAAGAACTTAATACGCACGATAATACCCAAGATATTGTAAAAGAATTAGAAAATGTCAAAGAATATATCCTTGAACTAATAGGGGGGCACAGAATCCTTTACGACATTTCTCAAGCTATAAACAAATTAAGTACTGAAGAAGTTCTATCAGAAAAATTAAAAAATTACCTCAGAGAAAGAATTAACTATTGGATAATTGAATTAAAAGTTAGTTAGTAACTCCTTTTGAACGGTATACCTGTTCCGCAATCTTTGTAAAAATTTCTTGAACATTATCACCTGTTAAAGCCGAAGTTTCGAAATAAGGTGCACTAATCTTTTTGCTCAAATGTGTTGCATGAGGAAGAACAATTTTCCTTTCATCCTTTAAATCAATTTTATTTCCTATCAATAAACGAGGAACCCTAGCGGTCAATCCAAATTTGACCGCTGTGTTGAACCAATTGTTCATATTGCTAAATGTTTCTGTTCTGGTAACATCAAAAACTAAAATTATCCCATCTGCTCCATTAAAATAAGGACGATGAAGCATGTAGAACTGTGACTGCCCAGCAAGGTCCCAGAGCATTAAAGCAACATTAATTTCCTTATTATTGATATTTATACCAATCTCTTTTTTGACGATGTTAACGCCAATCGTGGGAATATATTTTTCTTGGAACTTGGCAGAGCTATATTTTTTTAAAAGGCTGGTTTTCCCCACAGCTGGATCACCTATAACCACGATTTTATAAATGGCCTCGGTTCTAGGCTGAAAAATTATATCTTCTTCGTTATCACTCATGATTTATCATCATAATTTTCTTTTGAGTTAATAATATTATTATATACTTTTAATAATTTTTATGTTTTCGATTCAATTATTCATCTAGTTGCTATGGCTTTAATAAATAAAACCTAAAGCTTTAAAGACTAAAATTTATGGTATTAATATAAAAAATTAAATACCTAAATATTCTTAAGAGAATTGAACACTTAAATTTCATAATAATGACTAGAACGAGTTTACTAAAATAAATTTTAAAGGTATAAGATAACAAGGGGGAGGCACCATGCAAAACTCACTTTCTATTTTGCTGAAAAACTACATGAGTGATGTAGACGGCGTTATAGCGATTGCCGTATGTGATAGGGACGGACTTATCATTTCCTTTGAGAGTAAAGAGGATTCTGAAAGCGACTCGGTAATTGGCGCAATTTCGGCGATTCTCGATAGTTATATCGATAGGATAAAGGCTGAATACGGAACAGAATCTAGTTTTTTTAATGTTACATCTACGGGAGATAGAAAATTCGCATATTGCTCTCAGGGAACATCAATTTTAACTACGGTTGCGAAGCCATCAACATCGGACATTGAATTGAGGGTTTATAGTGAATATGTTGCCAGAACAGTCGAACTTTTATTAGGCGGGAACGATAATGTGTTACTTGAGATTCCTGAAATAATTCGAGCGTCATCTAAGACAAAAAGTGGAGTGCTTCCTCAGCGTGAAATTGACCTCAAGTTAATATTGACTGGAGACTACAAGGTGGGTAAAACCTCACTTATAAAGAGGTTTGTTGATGATACTTTCATAGAGAAATATTTACCTAGTGTCGGAATTGAGATCTCTAAAAAAAATTTTGAACTCGGACCAAAGACTAGGGTAGAACTTAAAATTTGGGATATTGGAGGGCAACGAAGTGAAGTTGCCGCTTATAAAAAACGTTTTTTTGTTGGAACCAATGCTGCTTTCATTGTAATTGACAGAACCCGTCAAGATAGTTTTAAAAACGTAGAATATTGGTACAATGAAATTAGAGAATCAATTCGTAGTAATATTCCAATATTTATAGTTGGAAATAAATCAGATTTAACAAGTGAGATATCCGTTATTGATAAAGACATTAGAGGCATTGCCGATAGGTACGGTGTACCTTATATTTTAACTTCAGCCAAAACTGGAGTAAATGTAAAAGACATGTTTTTGTATATGGCATATAAATTCTTAGATATGTATTAAATAATAGTATGATACTATTGTTTATGGAATTTTTAATAAAAATTTTGAAAAAGAATGAAGATAAAACAACGCCACTTTATTAAGAGTTCAGAGATTAAAACTCTTAAAGAAGACATGTTAAAACAATACGATGAGAATATAGTAGAACAAATTTTTCCTAAAAAATGTAGAATAGAAATTATCAGTTCGGATGTAGGAACATTTTATGCTATTAATAACGAATTAAAGTTGTGGAAGTCAAAGGAAGGATATATTCCCGTTTTGGCTTATCTATTAAAGAATAAAATTGATTTGAAAACAATAATAGTTGATATGGGTGCCATACGTTATGTCACAAATGGAGCACATGTAATGAGGCCAGGAATTACGAAAATAGATGTTGGGATAAAAAAAGGAGATATTGTAAGAATTGCTGACGAGACTCACGATAGAGCTTTAGCTGTTGGGAAAGCTATGTTTGATGCCAAAGAAATGGAGGCTAAAAAGTCGGGAAAAGTTGTTAAAAATTTACATACTATAAAAGATCAAGTTTGGAATCTTTCTAAGACATTTTAGAAGATTAAATGGAAGTTTTAGAAGTAATTATTATTTATGGATTGTTAATCTCTTTTTTCTCGCGAGATATTCAGGACAAATTGTGAATCCTGGGAATTGATCACATAAGGGATCACTTTTAGGTAAAATACAATTTTCGTAAAATGCGCAATTCATTATGATTTTAGTTTCTATATCTGTTTTGTGATTCGTTTTTTGTATCATCTTCTTTCTGTATTCCGAATAATAGTTGAGTTTTTTTTATTTATCTTAGGTTTATTGTTAATTTATCGTTAAACAAATTCCTCTTTTAAAATCGCAATAAAGAGATCTCTATCGTTATATAAAATATTATCTAAGGAATTGCCGTTCAAAGCGTAGAATTCACTTTCAAATAAAGCTAACAACACAATTAAAGCGTTCGTTATAAAATTCTTATCGTTAGTTTCTTTTAAAATATGCATTAATTCAATAAATTCTTGACATATACAAATTATTCTTTTATCAAGGTCGCCTATTTTTGAAAGTTGATCAAAAATATCAGAATAGAAAACATGTTCTACTTCTTGGATAATTTTCAAAATCTTGCTACAACCCTTAACCCGTAAATATGTCAATATCTCTAGTAATATGAAAATAAAAGTAAATTAAATTTTTAAGAGTAATTTTTTTTCGGTTCATTTGTTCCACCATCCCGAAAAAAAAAAAATTTTCCTTTTATCCCTATGAAAACTATTAAATACTTAATTTTACTGCACACGAAATTTTTTCCATCTAACCCTTAGTAAAATTTCTGTAGTTATTGATTCAAAAAATTTTACTTAGATATTTATATATGAATTCAATATCTTTAATGTTATGATAAGGCTGAGTAATTTAAATAAATTTGAGAATCAAAAATTAATAAAATTGTGTTATCGTGATATTATGTAATCTATATAACACATGGTTCTATTACTAAATTTTTTTTATATTACTTATATCATTCAGATCTTACTCAGATGGGTATTTTTGATATACTCAAAAGTATATCAAGATGACTCGCTGAAAATATATTAGAATTAAAAAAAGAGGTTATGTGTGTTAAAATGAGCATGTATCGTAGTTACCTTCTTAAGAACGAATTCTGGGCAAAAAAAGGGAATGAAAAAAATCCAGACTCTGAAAAGGTCTATATTAAACACGATGAGCTTGGCGGTATTTACGCAATAATTCAGACAGAGAAAAGAGGTGTAAAGATTATAGCAAATAGGCAGGAGTATTTTTTTAATAATTTTGACAAGTTAGATTTCTTTTTGAACAGCCGCAAGCAGAAACAAGATAATTTTATAAAAATTCTAAAGAGAAAGAACATTTCAAAGAAATTAAGAACTTTAGATATTTAGAGTACTTATATTATCACGGGGTTTTAATAAAGAATTCTATAAGCAGTAGAATCAATTATTTTTTCAGAGATATTAATACCTTTTTTGTCAAAGAAAAAAAAATTAAAAATATTTATAAATTTTTAATCTGAAATCTAATATTTCGAAGTTTAAGAAGATTGAAGCAAATGTTATTGATTTTTTTGACTGTAAATATTTGTAAAAAAATTTTTGTGATGTTAGAATTTTTATTTGCGAAATTTATTAATTCTTAAACAGTTAAAAAAAAAGTTTTCTTAAATTTAAAAACTATATGAACTAGTTCCACCATACAGAGTTAGGTGATGTTATATAGTTCAATTTCAGGTAAATAAGGATGGTTCAGAATATTCTAAGTGTGGACTTTGTAGATTCTACTCAGAAGGCTTCTGCTATAAATGGTCGTTTCCAATTCAAGAAAAGCACACTCCTTGTACAAAATATAAACGTCAAGAAAAAGCTCAAGAAGAGGTAGCGAATAAAGCAATACAAAAAATTGAAGTTAGTAGCAGTCAAATAATTGCGAATAAAATAACTCAAGAACTTTTTTACGAATTAAATAAACTTAAAGAAGAAGTAATAGGCAAAAGATTTGACGAGATTTATATTGACCTGGATGGATTAATTGACAGGTTTAAAAAGAAATTTGAGATTAATAATATTACTATCTAAATTTGTTCCATAAAGATTTTTGAGTTCTATTTTCTCATTTTTTAAAAAATTTTAAATTATTTTAGATATAAACAGCTTATAGCAAATTTAAGTAAATCTATAAATAATAGTCCTAAATGTTTATTATGACTAAGGTACGCTTCATATTAGATAGTGATATTGGATCAGATATAGATGACGCAATGGCGCTCTTATTATGCCTTAGAATTCGAGATTTTCCTCTGGTTGCTATAACTACTGTTTATTTTCGCGTAGAACTTCGAGCGCGAATTGCAAGAAAAATGTTAACATTGGACGGTGTAGATATTCCTGTAGGTATAGGAATAAGTAAACCAATCGATAAATTGGGCTTCCTTTGGGCGACAGGAAAAGAAGGAGAGGGATTATTATCTAAAGAGGATTTTGAAGTCCCATTATCAGAATTAGGTGTAATCAAAGATGGAATTGAATTAATGTATAATACAGTTCAAAGATACTCAAAAAAAATAGAAATAATCTCAATTGGTCAATTTACTAATATAGCAAAAGCAATCAAAAGATATCCTAATTTTTCAAGCTTTGTTTCGAGAATCTGGTCAATGTCGGCAGGAGTAACTTTCCCTGGAGCTATCCCTGAAAAATTTCCAGATCCAAGTAATAGTTATGAAGCTATTCCAAGTCATAATATTAGATGCGATCCTAAAGCGGCAAAAATTGTGCTAAAATCAGGAATACCTATAACTTTCGTTGGAAATGATGTGACTACTAAAGTATTTTTTAATGAAGTAGATATAAATAAGGTTAAAAGCCAAGGTTCTGCACTTAATAGAGCTGTAATGAATATGATGAAAGTCTGGCTGGACTATCGTTCAAAAATATTTCATAGAAAGATTGATCAAACCTGTTTACACGATGCGTTAGTAGTTGCAGAAGCTAATAGAATGGAATTTACGAAAAAAATCCCTATAGATATTAAGATATTCGAGGATGGATCAACTAATGTCCGTTTAAATGAGGAATCAAATTATGAAATTTGTTGGTCAGTTAATTCGGAGGATTTTTTAAATTGGTATTTAGAAACAGCGTGTAAAAGCAATTTTTAATAATATATTTCTGTGTAATACAGATCTTCGTAAAAGTTCCATTTCACGAACTATTATTATGTTCTTCGAATGCATATTTTTAAATTTCAAAAATATATTAAATTAAAGATAATAAATTAAAAATGAGAACGTATAATAAAGATGTGAGGTTAAGGATTTTTGCCGAATGTTAGAGTACATTGCCCTTCGTGTAAAAAAGTGGGCTCTTTTGAAATCTCAGACGAAGCTATGAAAAATACATTACGAGGGCTCTTGGCAGTAAACCTAGCAAGTGGAGTAATATGTGAACATTCTTTTATTGCATATGTTGATAAAAATAGCAATATTCGCGATTATTTCATAGCAGATTTTAAAATTGAGACTCCAGAAATGGTTCCAGAGCAAAAAATTATTGATAAAATGCTAGAGAAAGATGTTGTAGATGTTGACTTAATTAAACTTAATATTAGTGCCACATTGCTCACATATATTCTCAAATCTTTATTCTCAAAACAGAAAATAGTGTTAATCTCCAGTCAAGAATTTTTATATCATCATATTCTTAATTTTTTCAAATATATAACTAAAGACTCTTTCGAAACAGATATTTCCATTATTACAGAAGAGCATTATAATAATAATAAAAAGAATTATAAAGATTCAATGGTTTTTGAGAGAAATAACATAATCAGAAATGTTAATAAAATAATCAATCCAAAGAAACTATTTGTAGAAAAACAGATTGTCAAAAACTTTTTGTTCGAAGGCGAATTAGGGTATAGTTATATCGTTCTAAAAAACGAAATTCAAAAAGCTTACCAATTATCAAAAGAAATCGTAGATTTAATCAAGGATAGCAGACAAAAAAATGAATCTGTCAATATTTTAAAAATTAATACTGATCTAGAAAAAAAATATAATATAAAAATAAACATGTTATATCTAAGATTTTTAATCGATATAGTTAAAAACTATTTTGGCGAATCAGTCCCTTCATTTACAGATAGTTTTTTTGAGTTCCTATAGTAATTTCTTTTTTTAATTCTTTTTTTCTAAATATGAAAAAAAAGATGGAGGAAATTATTTATTCTTTATCTTTTATTAGCCAATTAGCCACTCTATTAGGTAAAAGCCAGCCTAAATAGCTGATTACAACTTCAACCATTAAGATTAGTCTTACTACAAGTAATAATACCGCATTTAATGGAAATACTTCCATTAGGAAACCAAAAATCAGAAGGAGGGTAGCTATTAACAATAATCGTCCTCGCCACTTAGTGTTTAAGTTTTCCGACTTCAAACAATCTCGAATAAACCAAATCATCGTAACTAAAAGTGATGCAAGTGCATAAATTATGAATATAAACATAATAGATCCACTACTTAAATCAAAAAGGCCGTCCTTTGTAGCAACCATTGTGGGATTTACAATCAGCAAGGTGATTAAAAGAATTTCGTAAAAAATATGAATCGCTGTATATATTAATACAACCTTCTTTGTATGCTTAGGAAATAAAAATTTAGACATTACATACATCCAAAGAATTAAACTAAATCCCGTTATCCCGTAAGCTATAAAGAAATATAATGTGTCCGGTAATATAAAATCAAAAAAGATAAATGTTACAAACGAAATTCCCGCCGAAAGCCACGGTACCCTTGTAATAGTTAATGAAATTCCAACCGCTAAAATATCGTTTTGTTTATTTTTATAACCTCTATATGCTATTATTAATCCAATAATCATTCCAAATATAGCGTATGCTAAACTTGTACTTCCATGAACTATTTCTACTTCTGTTAAATCTTCTAATCCCATATTATTCAAAAACAACTCTTTTAGTTTTTTTAACTATTAATTCTAATAACTTAAGTTATATTTTAATAAGTTATATTCTAATTTAAGTCTACTAATTTGTCAAATTAATTTTGAATGTTTAATTTTCAATTTTCCATTCTTAGTGTGATTTTATTTACGAATTTATAAATTAAAAAGACTGTTCAGATATTGTTCAAAAATTGTTAAAGAATTTTTTTTTGAATAAAAAAAAAGTTAAAGAAAAACTATTATTTATGTTTTTCTTGTAGTTTTCGTACCTTTTCACTGATTTTTACCTGGATTACAATAAGCCAATTAGATGATTAATTTTTTAACCATTTGCTTCGAAATTAATATCTTTCTTCTTAAGTTTGTAGACAGAAATTAATTTTTCTTCGGCAAATTACACAAAGTTTAGTCTAAATATGAAAAAAAAAATATTGAATAGATATAATTTATTGATTTTCTTTTATTAACCATTTAGCCACTTTATCAGGTAGAAGCCAACCTAAATAAGCAAAAATGAGACGAGTCACTAAGAAAATTCTTGCTATAAAGAGAGTTGTAATAGTTATTGTCAATACAGTATCCATAAGTGAGCCAACAACCATAAGTATCGTTGAGATTAATAAAAACCTTCCCCTCCATCGGACTTTTTCGTTCTCCGATTTAAAACACGATCCAATAAATAGTATAGTAAATACTAGTAGAGATGCAAGCACAAAAATTACGAATAATGTTGGTATTGTGCCTGCTTCAGAATCAAATCTTCCTGACATTGTGCCTACCATCGATATATTACTAAATAGCAGATATATTAAAATAACTTCAAATGCAATTCCAAGTATTAAATATATTAATACAATCTTTTTTACTGATTCTGGATATAAAAGGGAAGATAACGCATGAACATAAAATAATATAGCAAAAGCGACGAAACCGTAATTAATAAAGAAATATAGAGCTGGCGGTAATGTGAAACCAAAGAATATAAAGGTTAAAAACGAAATTCCACTGCTAAACCACGGCACACAAGCCAAACTTATTGAAATTCCAACGCCTAAAAGTTCTATTCTTTTATATTTAAAATATTTTATCACAATTAATGATCCAATTAGTACTCCGACTATAGCATATATTAAACTTAATGTACCTTGAGCTATTTCCAATTGTGTTAGATCTTCTATTCCCAAATTTGAAACCCCTAATTATTATTTTTAATATAGAGTATAATATATCTAATCTTATAACTTATATTTAAATATGATTTTATTTTAGAAATTCGTTTAATTCGATCATTAGAAAATGTAAAAGCTGTAATATATTTATAACGCATAAATTAATCTCGTATTCTTTAAGATTTTTTGTACATATCACTTGGATATCACACCCTTAAATAAGATCTCTATTTGCTCTTAGAAGTATGGAAAAACTTCAAATAATAAGATGCTCTCCCGATTACGACGAGCTGGTCGATTTATATAGAAAGGAGAGGCATCCTAAGCTAAAGGAACGATATCAAACTCTCTATTTAATGCATGAGCTGGGAAATTGCACTCACGTCGCAAAATTGCTCAAAAAGAACCGAAGAACAATTCAATTGTGGATTAATACGTTTAATAAAGGCGGTTTGGAAGCAATCGTGCCAAATTCTCCCCCAGGACGCCCCCCAAGGCTCTCAGAATACCAAATGGAAGAATTAAAAAAAGACATTTTAACGCATCCTCGTGAATTAGGATATGACTTTAGCAATTGGGAAGGAAAGAATGTGTCGCACCATATTAAGGAGAAATTTGGCGTGTCTCTTAAAGTGCGCCAATGCCAGTATCTCCTTCACAAATTAGGTCTCACGCTCCAACGCCCGAGATATAAATTTCCAAAAGCAGATCCTACAAAACAAGAAGAATTCATAATAGAATTTAAAAAAAGTTGGATACTCTCGGAGAAAGCGATGTAATTCTTTTTCAGGACGAGGCGAGCGTGCAATTTGCCCCTACTATCACTCGGATGTGGTCGCTTAAGGAACAACAGCCTGAGATATTGACATATGGCGGTCGAAAGCGGCAACCTCTCATTGGTGCGGTTGAACCACTCGCAGGAAGGATTCATACGGCGTTTTTCGATACCTTAAAAACAGAACAGTTCCAACATTTTTTAGAGGGGCTTCTTGCTCGGTATCCTGATGCAGAAAAACTACTTCTGATATTAGATAATGCCCGTGTTCATCATTCCAAGGATTTAGAGCCGTTTTTAGAGGCTCATAAAGACAAGCTCGAACTCATGTATTTGCCACCATATTCACCTGATTTGAATCCAATGGAATGGATTTGGAAGAAAATGCGAAAGGAAGTTACGCACAACACTTTTTTTGAAAATTTTAAGAATTTCCAACGAGCATTGATAAAATTTTTTAATAAATTTAAATTACAATCACTTGAGATTAAATCTTTATGTTGTTTTGCGAATTTATTTAATGCGTTATAAATATTTTCTCTAGTTCCATTTTAAAACCCTTGTTTTATTTTAATACGATTCTATTACCTAATTTTTTAACTATAATTTAAAAATATATCTTTTACTCCAGTAAAAACTTCTTTTTAATTTGATATCAAATTGTTAAGGGTTTTAATTGTCTTTAGTATAAATAATACTAAAGCATTAAGATTAATCTTTCGATATCCAACCACCTTTTTCCAAAATATAAAAAAATTAAACATAATCCTCCCAAAATTGCTGATATTAATACAATCATTAAAGGAGATAAAAAAGCCGGATTAAACATTTGTATAAATAAAATTGCTAAAACTGGAGTTACTAATAAACTTGTTATACTTTGGGCAGATTTAAAACTCTTTACGCGACTACTAATGATAACAGAAATTAATACATTCAAAAAAGTTATGATGGGAGTTAACATAAATACTGTTAATAACCAAGTTAAATCTTTAAAAATTAAAATATTTCCATCTAAGTGAGCCCATACTAATATATTTATTTCGATACCAACAATAACAAAAAATATAAAACTTAAAAGAATAGAAGGAATAAAGGCTGCTAGAGTTTTTCCTATTATTAATTCCTTCTTAGAAATCGGTAATAATGTTAGAGATTCTATAGTTTTCCTTTCTTTTTCACCAGCAAAAGAATCTACGCTTAGGATTACGCTTGTTAGACTAGGTGTAAAAAGGAAATACGGAAGCACAAATATTCTTGATGCTATTGCTACCGCAATTAAATATTTGTTGTAATTTTTAGGAATATTTAACTGAGTCATCAATTCTTGTTTATCTCCAAACGCCGAAATAAATTCATCAGGCGCGGCAAGAGCACTTAGGACTATTATAATAGGAAAAATTGAGTTAAAAATTAAGGGTAATAAAAGCGATGATAGAAAAATCTCTCTATTTCGAATAGTTGTTTTCCAATCTTTTTTCATAATCCTAACGCAATTTTTAAAATCCATTTTTAATCCTTTTCAATTAGTTTTAGATATATATCCTCTAAGGATCTGACGGTTCGGTTGACTTCTAAAATCTTGGCATCCAAATCAACTAATTCTTTAACAATAATTGGAGTAGCTTCGTTGACATTATCAATATAGAAGTAAATCTTATTGTTATCAATTCTAAATTGTTTAATAAAATTTAAACTCGCTAATCTTTTTTCAATCTGCGGAGAAACAGGACCTTTAAGTGTACAAATCATTTCTTGAGTTTCCCAAAGTTCCTTACCTAATTCAATGTGAGTGCCGATTCTTTTAATCTTACCACGGTCTAAAATAGCAACTCTATCGCATAATTTTTGGACTTCTTCAAGGTTATGAGAATTTATAAATAAAGTTCTATTTCTTCCTTTAAGGTTTAAAATCAATTGTCGAACTTTCAAAGCCGCTGCAGGATCTAAATTGGTAGTTGGTTCGTCAAAAAAAATAATTTCAGGATCGTGCAGAATAGCTCTAGCTATGGCTAAGCGTTGCTTCTGTCCCTTAGAAAGTTTTCCCGCTTTCATATTCTTCCTTTCAATTAACCCCATTTGCATTAATACTTCGTTAATACGCTTGTTTAAATCCTTAATATCGTAAAAACTTCCAAAAAAACTTAGATTTTCAAAAACAGATAAATTCTTATAATTACCGTGATTTTCGGTCAAAAATCCGAGATTTCTTCTCATTATATGAGCTTTAAATTTCATGTCTTGATTTTTAACGAAAATTGAACCAGTAGTTGGTCTCAATAATCCCGCAATTAATCGAATTGTCGTTGTTTTTCCAGCACCATTAGGACCTAATAAGCCAAAAATTTCTCCTTCATTAACTTTAAAGGAAACATGATTTAAAGCCCATATATCTTTATGTTCCTTCTTATCGTAAAAAACTTTTGATAAATCATTGATTTTTATTACAGCACCCATACAAAAAAACGCCAATACAAATTAATTACTTATAGGAAAATAATTTTATATCTATTTTAAAATATGAAACAGCAACTTTTATTTGTTAGACTTCTCTTGTCGTGATCTCAATTTTTCAGCACGTTCTTCCAAAATTTTTTTAATTTCTTGTTTATCTTCAGGATATCACGATATTTGCACTACTAGTATTATCAGTCCACTATAAGCTAAGCTCTGAAAGCCTCCTAATAAATATAGCGGCCAAAAAGTTTTGTTTAAGGAAAAACCAGAGCTATTAGAAATTTTTGAATTATTCTCTTGCACTTTATTTGTCTCAGTTTTTGTCTCAGTAATTTAACATTTTCCTAATGAGTGATAAAATGAGATTTGGAATTTGAATATATTGAAATCAATTTAAAATTTTATCTTAATGTTAATATTTTAAATGACTTCTCTAACCGGAATTATTTTTTCTTGATCTTAAAATTTCTGCCCGTTCTTTTAGAATTTTCTTTATTTCATTTGAATCTTGAGGATACCATTTCAAAGCCAAACTCCATAATAAAATTCCTGGAATTATAAAAAGTATAACTATCATAATTGTAAATTGGTAATTAAACCCTGATATGGTTAAGAGGATTCCAACAAGTATAGGTCCTATTCCAAAACCAATTCTTTCTAATAATTGGTTCCAAGAAGCAATCTTCCCTTGTGCCTCAGGTAAGTTTATCTCTTGTAGGATAGGTGCTTGATTGGTGAGATATAGCGAAGAAATCGTAGAAAATGTGAAAAATAGAGTACCCATAATCAATATCATTGGCAAGGTAAACAAAAAAAGAATGTCATTTCCTTGATCTTTAGTTAAATGAGGTAAAGGAAGAAAAAAGACCATCGCAAAAGATGTAATGCCTATACTTAAAGCTAGAATCACAAAAAATATTCTTCTTCTTGGATGATCAGCACATAGTTTATCCGACACCTTCGCAAGATAAAGCCGCCCAAGTAGCCCACCAGTTAACCCAAATACCGCCATATATATCCCCGTAAAAAGAGGTGAAAGATTATGGGGTTCCGTTTGAATATAAGGTAAAATCATAAGAACTACGCTTCCCATAAGAATGTTTGTAGAAATTCCTTCAAATAGCGCAACTTTATTTGTTTTACTTAACATCGTTTTTCGCATTATTTTTTTGTCAATTTGAAAATGATATTTGATAGAATCATCTTTAAGAACATCAGAGAGCTCTTCGCGTTGAGCACCCCTTTTTGGCTCTTTAATATGAATAAAAAGGGTGATACCTGCGATTATAATTGATAGCCCAATAATCCAAAAAAAAACTTTCCAATATCCGTATTGGATGGCTATTGAGGCAAAAATAAAACCACCAATGTTAAAAATGCTCCATAATATTCCAAGGATTCCAAAGAATCGCGATCGATGCTCTTTTGGGATTATATCGTTTGAAAGGGAAATTATTGCTGGCCATGCACCTCCAGCAAAAAATGCGAAAATAATTACAAATAATAAAAAATAAAAATAAGTTTCTATTCCCCTCCCTTCAGTTGCAAAACCGAGCATAAAAATGCTTATACCCCTAAATATAGCGATTATAAAGAGAATCAGTTTGCGAGACTGTTTATCTATTAAAGTTCCAAATAGGAGGCCTCCTATTGATGATAACCAAAATAATATAGAAACAAGAATTCCCATCTCTAACGCGTGATATGGATCTTTTGGCCAAAATAAAAAAGATAACGGTACAATTAGAATTATAATTCCGCTGAAAGCTAGACTTTGAAATCCGCTTAATAAATAGATAGACCAGACTTTTTTGTGGATGGACATATCAGAATTAATAGTTGTCGTTTTGATTGTGTAATTTATTTATTATCAAGGTATAGAATTGAAAATGAGGATTTTAATTTGAACATATTGATATACATTTTCTTTTTTATTGAGTAATTTTATCCTGACCGCTCAAGAAAACACGATTAATTGAGCCTTATTTTTTCGGAAAACTTGATCTAGGTTTTAAATGATATTTTGAAATCCAAAAAGGAGGATGTCCTTGTCTGCAATCTACTTTGAAATATGAAATCTTATATTCTGATTAATTTTCTGTCAATTTGAAAATGATATTTGATAGAATCATCTTTAAGAACATCAGAGAGCTCTTCGCGTTGAGCACCCCTTTTTGGCTCTTTAATATGAATAAAAAGGTTAAAACCCGCGATTATAATTGAAAGCCCAATAATCCAAAAAAAAACTCTCCAATATCCATATTGGATGGCTATTGAGGCAAAAATAAAACCACCAACGTTAAAAATGCTCCATAATATTCCAAGGATTCCAAAGAATCGCGATCGATGCTCTTTTGGAACTATATCGTTTGAAAGTGAAATTATTTGTTTAAACTATACTCACCATTTCTAAAGACAATACGCTTAGATTTTAATAACTCATCAACATAAAATAATAATGATCCTTCAATTGCTTTATGTTCGCTTTGATTTTCACATACCCATAAATTTTCTAACCTGCTATCTAACTTATCAAAATTAATATGATGAACAATAAATTCTGGTTTTAAAAATTTTCCATCGAAAAGATATTTTTTCGCGGCTTTTGATTCAAGCGTTTTTGCCAAGTGTCGTTCCATAATGTAGCGATACTCAAACATGTACCCCCTATTTCTTTTAGCAGTAGGTTTTTCATAATCTTCAGGTACTTTTATCCAAGGTCTATCAGCTACTAAAAACCGTTTAAAACCATGTTCCTTTTTTCCTTTAATATCATGTTGTCCGCGCCAATATAACGCTCCACGTGTTGTTTCAAGACCACATACTTTTGCCAGTCTTGGATCTGTTAAATTGTATTTTTTATGATGAACAAGATGCTTAACCCATTCTTTATGGCGATACAAGGGATTTTCATCCGAGCAATCCGAATAAGGATCTACTGTTATTTTTATAGGTGGTTTGCTTGAGTGTGAATAATAGTTAACGGTCCAATCGTCAGAAACTTCATCCCAATCAATATCCTTGATTTCTTCTTTTACTAAATCTATATTTTCGTAAGGATCAATGATTATTGGTCTTAAAATCTCTTTAATCTCAGAATCACTTAAATTTCTATAATCAAAAGCCTTATTTAAATAGTAATTACCATTTTTAAAGCCAATTTGATTTAATTTAATTAAGTCTCTAAAACATTCATAGATATTTCTCTGTAATTTATTATGTTCGCTCTGATTTTCACATACCCATAAATTTTCTAACCTATTATCGTGACGAATATGATTTATATGATGAACTGGGCAACTATTTTTTAAATATTTTCCGTCAATTAAACATTGTTGAGAGACTTTTAATTCGGGATGTTGCGACAAATATTCTTCCATTACCGCATCATGTTCTAATCGAACATACCTACTTACAGTAGGACTTACTTCGGGGTGTTGATAGGTTTTGGGCATGTACATTTTTATATAACCACTTGTTTTATCAAACCATTTTCCTAAAGGTCGTTTTGCTTTTATATTATGTTCCCTTCGCCAATCTCCAATTGTAGAATGAGCAACACCACATACCTCTCCAAATTTTCTATCACTTAAATTAAACTCTTCATCATTGTAAATTCGTTCCAACCACTTTTTATGCATGTATAAAGGATTTGCTTTTGAGCAGTCTGAATAAGGATCTAATAATGCTTTTTTATTTACTGAAAATCTACTAGCGGGAATTTCAACAACCCAATCGTCTGAGATTTTATCCCAATCAATCTTTTTTATTTTTTCTTTAAAATTTTCTAAATTTTCTATATTTATAGCATATATTTCATCAATTTCTTTATTTTGCTTTTCAATTTCTTCGTTTCTATATATTAGCTCTCTTGATTCACTTAAAAAATCTGAATTTTCTACTGTATATTCTTCTTCTTTCCTTGAATTCGATTCCTTCTCTCCATTAAATTCGTCGTTTTTATTATCTTTCATCGTATCTTGTTCTATAAGTTTCTTATTATACTCCTCGATTTTTTCGTTTAACATCAATTGGCTAATGTGTTCGCGCGATAAAGTTGCTTTAAGTATCCACTTATGTTTTAAATTCGCATCCCAATTTCTTAGTAAATCCTCTCCTATAAAGCGTATAAAGTTAGTAGAGGGGATCCTTCCGCATCTTCCTTCAATTAGATCGAACACTATAGTTGTGAAGTATCGCACTTCGTCCATAAATGTCATCCCGTATATCTGATCTAAATTCAATCTAAATTGTAATTTCTTGTAATACTCGGCAAATTCTTTCCTGCTAGCCAAATCGACCTCTTCAAAATACTTGTATTTTACTTCGCTATCTAATATATTCAACTTAATCCCAATCGAACCGTTCTCTGTCAAATCGGCTCTAATTCTCTCCCGTTCCGCTTTAGATTTTGAAAAATACCCTTGATTTACTATTGAATCGTACACAATTCTACAAATAACGATTATAAAGCTCCATTTAAAGTCATATGAGAACTCTTCGTCGTACATAAAAGTCTCAAGACCTCCCAAGTAGTTCGCGACTTCGCGATAGAATCCTTCAAGTTCTGAAACATTGAATTTGCCAACGACAAGATTGAAAACAAATTGCGCCAAATTACGTAAATTAGTTAAATATTCGCAACTAAAAATCTGATCTACCCTTAATCGAGTGCGCAATTTCCCGTAATTCTCTTCAAATTCTTCCCTGCGAACTTTGTCTCATATTGGTTTCATAGATTTCACGAATATGTTGATTATTATGAAGGGAATGACGATATTACTGTATACCTTATTAACAAATAAAGAAGCGAAAAAAATAATAAAATTTTAAAATTAGATCTTCCATTTGATCTTTTGAAAATAAAAAATATTAAATTTGAGGATAGGTTCAAATGTCCTTTTATAAAAATACTAAAATGTTATTAAATCCAAATTGTTCGGAGGTCGTCTTAAGGTTAAAAGGTTTTACACGAGAGCACATTTTAACAGAATTGAAAAAAATTGGAATAATTGAAGTTGAAATATCAGAAGGAGATATTTTTGAATTATTTGAAGATGATGATTATAGGAAATTATTAGGAGATATAGATAATCCTAATATTCCTGATTTTGAAAAATATGCATTTTTAGAAATATTGGATGGTCTTAAAGAATATGATATATATGAAGGGGCTTATATAAGTGGTGATCAACATCTTCAAGAACAACTATTCCCAACAATGTATAAGATAGTTGAATATTTTAATAAGAATTTTCCTGATTTTACTGAGGAATGGACAGGTTTTGATGGTGGAACCATGGAATATTATGAAAACTGGATAGAAGAAGGAATGCCTGAAATAGAGGATTTTCAAAGTGAGAGAAGTAAAGAATTAAGAAAGAAATATTGCAAATTTGAATAACTTTTAAAAACTTTGAAATCTAAATGTCAACAATGATGATATAACTGTTTGGTATACATTAATCACAGATGAAGAGGCAAGAAAAATAATCGATTCAGAAGATATGCCAAATTTAGAATTTCTAGAAAAGAGAGAAAGTATAATGGTTGACAACAGCGGTATTAAAGTTGTTAAAGGACAACCATCTTATCCTTGGTCCTAAATAATCGTATTTTAAAGTTTTTACAGAAGAAGAGATAAAATAAATCTGGAATAAGAAAATTAACATTTTGAATTTTGTGTTATTAATTTTTCTCAGTAATTTTAATACGATTATTAATAATCGTAAATTCAGTAAAAATTTTATAAATAATCAAATTAAATTTTGATTAAATTAAATAATATTTATATAAACGATATATATCGTATCAGAGCAATAGATTAAGCTGAGAATTTGAAATGTCAAAAAATGACCAAGAAATCATTGATAAGATCCGTTCACGCTCATTTCATGGAATTATTTTTGATTTTGATGGAACTCTTCTCAATGTAAACGAGCCACTTAAGAGAAGCATAGAAGAGGTCTTCAAAGAAAAGCAAATTAATGCTGAAATCGAATTTGCAATGCAAGAAATCGGCTCTACATTAGAATCAATACAAGGGCACCCTATACCGAAAATATTGCTTCAATCACATGAAATTTTCAAATACCTTACAGTTTTTAAGGGATTAACATTTTTGAAAAAACTAAGAATTACTATGAAAATTTTTTCAAAATTCCAAATTTATTCCAAAGATGCAGAGTTATTTCCAGGAATTAAAGACTTATTGAATTTTTTAAAGAGTAAATGTAAACTATTTATTGTTTCTCATAATCAGACGAGGAATGTTTTAGAGATTCTACAAAGAGAGGAAATTGAAGATTATTTTGAAGGAATTTACGGAGCTGATGAATTACCTGCGTTAAAGCCAGATCCTGACGCTCTACTTCCAGTTTTAGAGAAATATAAAAGCGTTAAAAGTAAAGATTGGGTGATACTGGGAGATATGCCAACAGATATAGAGGCAGGTAAAGAAGCAGGAATCCATACTATTGGTATAGCAAGCGGAATAAGTAAAAAGGAGGTCTTAGCGGATTTGCGCCCTGATTTGTTAGTAGATTCCATATCTAATTTATTAGACTTAATTGGAATTGGTCGTATTTCAGATTCTAATGCTCGTGATTCGTTAAAAATAAAATCTTAAAAGGGTATGTTCAATGGAAATGAAAAGTTCAGATGTAGATGCAACTGATAGGGAATCAAAAGGAGATATTGTAGAGGAAGAATCAGAAGATCTTGAATTTGAAAAGAAAGAACATAATAAACTATATAATATTTTAAAAAACAATCCTATAGATCCTTTAAACGATAAGGTCAGAAATGTTCTTGATAGACTTGACATCCTTGATAAGGCAGATGCCTTTCAATGGTGGTTGGCTTATATATGGGCTAAACCAATAATGCGCTTATTATGGAATTATCGCGTACAAGGTGAACTGGCTCCTGAGTATGGGCATGTAATATTTGTAGGAAATCTTCAGTCTCACTTAGACCCATTTTTTATAGGGGGAGCAGTTCATAGGCGGATCCAGTGGATGTCTAAGCCAGATAATTTTAAAACACCAATAATTAGAAGCCTTTTTAAAAATCTAGGTGGTTTTGAGCACGATGAGGATAATCCGGATCCCGCTTTCGAGAAAGCAAGACAAATACTTGAAAAAGGTGATTGCGTGGGAATTTTTCCTGAAGGAACTCGTAGCGAGGATGGAACAGTAGGAGAATTTAAACCGGACGCAGTTAGACTCGCGATTGAAACAGGCGTACCAATTTGTCCAACAGCAGTATTAGGCTCCTTTGAAGCTTTACCAAAAGGTAAATCAATGATAAAAACAGGTAATGTAACCGTTCGAATTGGAAAAGCAATAGAATACACCGACTATTACGAGAAGGGAGAAATATCTTACCCTGAAGCTAAGAAATTATCAGCAGAATTGAGACAAGAAGTAATTAATTTGATTGAAGGTGAATATATCCATGGCAGGCTAATAGTACCCGAAGAACTTTCAATTGGCTCACCAAAAGACATGGAAGAAAAGCCTAAGATGAGGGGTTTTATGAGTACAATAAAAAAGCTTGGAAAGGACTTTGTGCGATTTATTGACGATGCTTGGTATGCCTTTTTGAGGAGTACAGAACTTGTTGGTATGCGAGAGCATCTTGAAACCCCTATTTACAACATTACAGG
Source organism: Promethearchaeota archaeon (assembly GCA_030605085.1). Next base: position 26,495 of record JAUWBH010000058.1, read on the forward strand.
TCATATACTAACAGCTTACACTAATCTCATAAATCCTATTCGAACGATCGGATTTGATAAATACATGCCTAAGGAGGGAGGTGCTCTTATAGCCAGTGGTCATAATTCTGAATGGGATGTGTTAATGCTTCCTTTAATTATATGGAAAGATGTTGAAAGGCGCGAATTATTCCAGATGGCAAAACAGTCCCTTTTCAAGGTCCCATTTGTAAATGCCTGGGTAAGAACCCATCACGCGTTTCCATTAAGAAGAGAACAAACTGATGTAGGTTCGTACCTCTACGCTAAAGAGCGTTTAGAAGAAGGACGCCTTGTAGTTGTTTATCCCGAAGGGACAACAAATACGGGAGGTGGTCAACTTTTACCCGGACATACAGGATCTGTCCGCTTAGCCATAGATGCAAAAGTACCTATTATTCCAGTCGGAGTTACCGGTTCCGAATACATTTTTCCAAAACACGCTAAAATGTTGAACTTCGGAAAAGGATGTATTTTTAAGTGTGGAGAAGCTTTTATGGAACATCAGAAATATTTCGACAAGCCAATGCCAAACTACGAGGAGCTAAAACGATTAACTGATAATATGATGCTCAGAATCAAAGATTTGTTAATGTATGATGTTCCAGATATTTAAGATTAAAAAATTATTTTTATTAAAATTAGAATAGGTGAGAATGATAGTAAGTCTAAATTCAGAACAAGATAATGTAAAAGAAGAAATAAAGGATAAAATATGGTATGAAGAAGAGGAAAAGAGAGAGGAGCTCAAATATGAAAAAAGATCTTACAACATGTTTTATAAAATTTTAAAACGCAATCCTTTAGATGCGATTAACGATGTTTATCGAAAAGTCATAGATAAACTCAATTTAGAAGAAATTGAACAAGAATGGCAATGGTGGGCTGCGTATGTATGGTGCAACGAGTCTTTACGGAGACTCTTTAATATTCGTGTGGAGAATGTTTATGGAGATTTGTTTCCTGAATATGGAGGAGGAATTATTGTCTCAAATCACGAAAGTCATTTCGATCCATTTTTCGTGGGTGGAACTTGCCAACGACGTATACATTGGATGTCAAAATTAGGAAATTTTAAAACTCCTATAGTAAGAACTCTATTTAGAAATTTAGGTGCATTTAAGCTCGATCGAGATAACCCTGCCGAAGCGTGGGAAATAGCAAAGCAACGCATTGAAGAAGGGGGATGGGTGGGAATATTTCCGGAAGGTACTCGTAGCGAGGATGGAACAATGGGAGAATTTAAAACAGGTGCAGTAAGACTTGCAACTGAATTAGGTGTTCCAATTGTTCCTATGGCAGTAATAGGATCTCGCAATGTTTTACCAAAAGGACAGTTAGTAGTTAAACCGACACAAGTAACTATTAGAGTTGGACGACCAATATACTACGATCAATACAAGGAAAAAATGAACTACGAATTAGCTAAGAAAATGTCAGCAGAATTACGTATAAAAGTAATTAAATTGTTTGACGACACCTATTTTGTCGAAGATGTTAATAGAGTCAAACACTACACAAAGGGAACGTACATAAATATGGAAGAGGCCTCTAAAGCTGATGGTTTTATGGGTAGATTAAAATCTTTTGGATTTGGATTCATACAAATAATTGACGATACATGGTATGCCGTTTTAAGGTCGATTGAAAAATTAGGCTTAAAAAGCAAACTTGAGAAATTCCTTTACAATGTATCTGGCAATGTTATTCACGAATTTTTCAAAATATCGAGTCCTTACAAAGTAATAGATTACGATAAATATGTTCCAAAAGAAGGAGGTGCAGTAATTTGCGCAAACCATAACTCATATTGGGATATAGCCGTTCTCTCAACCAGCCTTGAACAGCTCAAAATATACATTTATCAAATGATTGACGAGTATCTTTTTATTATTCCCCTTGTAAACAGTTGGTTAAGAAGTACCCGCGCTTTTCCATACAAAAAGGGAGCACCAAGCGAAAAAGGATACGATTACGCTAAGGAACTTTTACAAGAGGGAAAAAAGGTAGTTGTGTATCCGGAAGGTGTTTTAAACGAAGGTGGAGGGAACCTTTTGCCCGGAAGTACTGAAGCCATCCGCATAGCAATAGAAACAAAGGTACCAATCATACCAATCGGAATAACCGGAACTGAAAACATTTTACCACCAGGTACTAAAAAGATTAATTTTGGCAAATCGTGTATATTAAAAGCAGGAGAACATTTTGTTGATCATCAAGAATATTGGGATAAGACAATGCCAAACGAAGACATTTTACAACAATTAACAAACAACTTAATGGACAAAATCAAAAATCTTTTAATGTACAGCGATCTCGAAGTTTAAAAACGGTAAATTTAGCCCTAAATGGTGTGAGAATGGAGCAACAATCAATACAAAAACAAAAAGGTACCAGTAAAAAGATTAAAGTTGGAATTCCTAGAGCACTCCATTATTTTAAATTCTTCCCATTTTGGAAAAAATTGTTCGATGAACTAGGCGTTGAAATGGTTCTTAGCAGCCTCACTAATAAAAAGGTCGTTGAGGTGGGAGTGACTCATGGATTTGGTGAATTATGTTTACCTGTAAAAGTTTATTACGGTCATGCTTTGCAGTTAATTAATGAACGTCCGGATTTAGATTTTCTTTTCGTTCCAAGATATGTATCTGAACTTAAAGAATCTTATTTTTGTCCAAAATGGATATCTCTTCCCGATGTCATCAAAATACTGCCAAATGGTCCCAAATTATTAAACTTCGAAGTAAATGTGAAGGAATTTCCCATATCTACAGCGGTTATTGAGCTTGGTAAACAACTAGGAAAAAGTCAATCCAGTTCTCTTGAGGCTTACAAAAAGGCGAAGAAATATTACGCCGAATACTTAGCTTTTCTTAGAAAAGGAGCACCAGTTAATCACGCTATAAGACTAGTTTTAAGAGATCGTCCCTTCACTTTACCAAAAAAAAAACAAAAATATGTTTTAAAATTTCTCTTGTTGGGGCATGCATATAACCTTTTTGATACTTATGTGAACTTAGATTTTGTAAAAAAATTAAATGATCAAGACGTTAAAGTAATAACGATAGAAAATTTGCCAGAATCTGTATTTAAAGAACGGGTGATCGTCAACAAAAAACTTCTAAATTATTGGCGCCACGAAGAGGAAATTATGCAAGCAGTGAGATATTTTCTACATGAAGGTCGCAACGAAATTGATGGTGTTATTTTTCTTATAAGCTTTGCGTGCGGACCAGACAGCCTTATCTCGGAATTAATAATGCTTGACTTAAAAACTGTAAGAATTCCTTATCTTGCTATAATCATTGACGAACACAGTGGCGATTTAGGATTGTTAACACGTATCATTTCTTTTACGGATATGCTTAAAAGAAAGAAAGAAAGAGAAGAAAAATTGAGATTAGAAAAAGATTTAGAAATTAAATCGAAAATATAATAAGAGGTTAAAAAGTATTGTTATGCTCATTTCCTAATATGGGAAATAATTGGCCAGCGTTCAAGACACTATTAGAGTGCGTAGGATGCGATGTTGTTTTACCAGACCCTACAAATCGGGAAGCAATTAAAATAGGAGTAAAGTATAGCCCTGAATTCGTTTGCTTTCCTTTTAAAGCAACTCTTGGTGATTTTGTAAACGCACTAGAAAAAGGTGCTGATACGCTCGTAATGGCAATAGATTGGATATACTTCGTATCTTAGTTGACACTGCGGACCCTGTCGTTATCGATAAAGTCTATACAAGACACGACGGCATTTGGGTTCTATGCGAGCGTTCAAGAGCGGCTTCTAAAAATGATGGGTTACAATAATTTTAGACTAATCCCGCTTGACCAAGCCGACCTTCTAGAGTTCAAGTGGCTTAAAATGTTAATGAAAGTTGGTCCTACCAATAAATTATTATTTGCTCAAAAAGCAATAAAAGCTGTCATATTTTTCTTGAAAAAAGCAAAATATATTGAAGATATTCAGACGGCTGAAGGAATCTTCCGGGCTTACGAACGAAATCAAGGGGATACGACAAGAACCGTCAAGAAACTAATAAACCAGCTTGATGAGACCAATACTCTTGCGGGATTGCGGCAATTCCGAAATGTTATTAAAGATACATTTAATAAAATTGATGTTGATAAAACTCGTAGTCCGCTGAGAGTTCATCTTTCTGGAGAAATACATATAAGTTTGGAACCTTATGTTAATCTTGAAATTAGGCGTAAATTGGGGGAGATGGGTGTCTTAATCGAACAAAACCTCTCGCTCTTTGATTGGATAACACATAAATTCCATTTGAATTTTCATCGGAAGTGGCTTGAGCACCTCGCACGCC
>JAUWBH010000138.1 GCA_030605085.1 Promethearchaeota archaeon
GGTTTGTCTGAAGATGGAACTTGGATAATATGGTCTCCCGATCATTTCTGCTTAAAAAAGATTTCAAATGAAGAGTGGAAAGATTTTAAAATCAAGAGCAAGGTTATGTACGATCTTTTGAACAATGAACAAGTTCCGGAAAAAATAAGGAAATTTAATAAGGAACTCCTCAAATCTTCCTCTTATATTGGAAAACTTGAAAATGTGGCTTTAGTTTCCCCAGATCGCCATTTTGGACCCCGATGTGGACACTGCAGTTTTATTTGCGTAGCCGACCATAAGAAACGAGTTGAACTCTTTAAAATGTTGAAACGTAGTGGAAAAGTTTATATGGACGATGATGGAAATGAGTATGTTAAAAAACTTAACGATAATGGAGCGGAAATAATTTATTATCCGCCAACATTTAAAAAATATTCTTCAAGTAAATGATTTTAATTTCATTTGTAATAAATTTAAAGCTAATTTCTTAAGTACTTAAAATTAAATAAGTCCTTTAAGACCTAATTTCATGCGAAGATTTAAATTATTTTATATTTTTTTTTAAAATGAGGTGATTCTATGGCAAATTATCAAGCACTTCTATGTGATGTTTGTGGAAAGGATCCAGATGCGGAAAATTGCGGAAAATGTGGTAGAGATGCTGGTTCTGAAGGAAGGGCTGCTTTTCTCTGTGATAATTGTGGAGAAAACGAAGAATATTGCATAAAATGTGGTGCTTATGTTGGTTCTGAAGGAATTACTGCTCTTATCTGTTTTGATTGTGGATATGATCAGGAATATTGCGCAAAATGTGGAAGAGCTATATAATACTCCAGTGAGATAACAAGGCTTTTCTCCAATAAAGATTCGCAATATGGTGGATGAGATGTTTGAGGCTGAGTCTAAATGGCTACCTTAATTTTAAAATTTTGTTCTAAAATATTTTATATTGGTTTAGGAGTAATTTTAAATGCAAAAGCAGGACCATCTTCTAGATCATCTGGAATTGAAATAGTCAAATTTTCTCCATCTTGTTTCCAAGGTAAAACATCTTTGCGACCCAGCAACTTAATGCTTGTTTCTTTAGCAATTGTTAGCGATTTAATGGTGACTTTATTTCCTTTAGGTTTATCTAACAGAATAGCGTAAAGAGAATCATTCTTCAGGGTATATCTCACTCCAATATCATCTAAAGTTTTACTTTCTGCTTTATCCCAAGGGCGGGTTCCAAAAATAGCATCTCCATTTATATCAAGCCATTTACCAAGCCCTAAAATACATTTCTTTTGAATTTCCAGAATTGTGCCATCTGGCATGGGACCGACATTCAGTAATAGATTGCCATTTTTACTTACAATGTCCACAAACATGCGTATTAATTTTTCGGGTGTTAAATAATCTTTTTCCGTTTCGGTTTTATTATATCCGTAAGAATTTCCAATACCTCGATTAGCTTCCCATTTTTTTTTCTTAGCTCTTTTAAATACTTCATACTCAGGAGTTAGAAAATCATAATGTCTTAATGTTGGATAATTTTTATCTTGAATTATTGCCCTCCATCTATTGTTAATTACGCCTTCTGGAAATTTATTGTAGAAGTAGGCAAATAATTCGTATGGATTAGCATTAGGAGGATATCCTATATCATTCCAAAGAATTTTCGTTTCATACTTATCAATTAATTCACGCCAATGACTATTAATGTATTTAATAAATTCAGAAGTCAATACTCCATTTTCTACAAAACTTCTAACATCTTTTATTGGTTCAGGATTAAAAGACCAATCGAGAAGCCCTGAATAATAAAATCCCATCTTCATTCCTTCGTTTCTAACTGCTTCCGTAAGTTCACCTACAATGTCTCTACTCGCCATATAATTTTCTTTTTTTGGATTAGTATATTTACTTGGCCATAGCAGGAAACCATCGTGATGTTTTGTTACAAGGACTACATATTTAGCTCCTGCTTTTTTGAATAGTTCCGCCCATTCATTAGGATTCCATTTTTTAATGGCTTCGTTAAAAATTGGAACAAAATCATCGTAAGAGAAATCTTCGCCGTAAGTTTCATAATGGTATTTTTGCGTAGGGCTCCCAGGAATTCTAAGCGAATTAAGATACCATTCAGCATATGGATTATTTTTAAAATGTTCTTCAAATCCCCTTTTCATAGAATCTATTAAATCTACACCCGTAACAGCAAAAGCGGGAACCGAATAAAGCCCCCAATGTATAAAGATACCAAGTTTAGCGTCGTGATACCACTCGGGAACTTCGTGCTTGCTAATAGATTCTTTATCTGGAGTATAATTCACTTTTTTTACCTCAGTATTATCTTCTTTGAATGCTTAAATAAATATTCATTATGAAATTAAATCTTTCTTCAAATTTTTAAATTGATTTCGATTCACACATTTGCTTAAATTGTATTTTAAGTTCTTAGTTAAATTTATATAATCGAAAAAATCAATAACATTTATACCAAATATTATCAAATAATAATATTTTTGTAATCATATCATTTCGAAAAAAAATAAATACTGCTGTAAATCAGAAAGGCTTTACACGATAGATGCTTAAATACTTTATCTCAATATTAATAGATTGAGGAGTTCCCTCAATTGTAGAAAAGTTTTCTCGTATCGAGAATGGAAGAGTATAACTGAAAGTCCGTCCAGCGCAGTTCTGGATGACGCCCTTTCGGAGTAGAAACGCATTCCCAAATTCCGCAACGGATGATGGGATAGAGGCGTTCGGACTAATGCCGCAAATAATACAGCAAAACATCGTTGATAATATTATTTGAAATAATTTGAATACCACTTTATATATTTTAATAGTCTTACCTTATAAAGTAAAAAACATGACTATGACTGCAGAAAAAAAAGATTTAGATCCAATAAAAGCTTACGAGAGAGCTTTATATTTAGGATGTGGCTATTCCTACGAAGATTTAGAAAAACCTAAAATAGCAATTGTTAACTCGTGGAACGAAATCAATCCCGGTCATATACACCTTCGAAAGTTAAGCGAGTTTATTAAGGAAGAGATTAGAAATGCGGGAGGGACACCCATGGAATTTAATACTATAGCAATTTGCGATGGTATAGCTAATTCTGGGGATTTTTCTAATTTTGTTTTGCCTTCCAGAGAAATTATTGCGGCGTCCGTAGAATGTACGATAAAAGCTTATGGTTTTGATGGGATGGTGATGCTATGCTCTTGCGATAAAATTATTCCAGGCATGTTGTTAGCAGCCGCACGATGCAATATCCCTACTATTTTTCTAACTGGAGGTGTAATGGAACCAAAAATCTTTATCGATGGACCGTTAAAAGGAAAAACCTACATAACTTCTGATATTAAAGAAGCAATTGGAGAATATCAGGCGGGAAAAATAACTAAAGAAGAATTATTTCTAATTGAATCACAGACTTGTTGTACTCCAGGTACTTGTAATATGATGGGTACTGCAAATACTATGGCGTGCATTGTAGAAGCAATGGGTCTTTCATTACCAAATTGCGCTACAATGAGTGCTGTTAGCAAAGAAAGGGAGGAATTATGTAAAGAAACTGGAAAAGTTATATTAAACTTAGTTAAAGAAAAAGTAAAGGCTTTAGATATTATTACAACCACTTCGATAGAAAATGCCATTAAAGTTGCTCTATCTTTTGGAGGGTCGACAAATATGATACTTTATATGTGCGCTTTATCACGCGAGATTGGAGGTATATTGAATCATTTTGATTTCGATAATCTAAGTAAATCCGTTCCGTTATTAGCGAAATTTAAACCAGCGTCAGAGTATAATCTTACAGAATTTCATGAAGCGGGAGGTGTAGGAGTTTTAATGAAAAAATTATCAAAACTTTTAGATTTATCTTCTAATACTATCCTTGGTTTAAACTTAGAAGAATATCTCAATCTTATAAAGATTACTGAATATCATATTATTCGAAATTTAGATGATCCCATCTCAAAAGAAGGAGGAATTGCTGTTTTGAAAGGAAGCTTAGCCCCAGAAGGAGCCATAATAAAGCAAAGTGCTGTTAATCCCCAAATGCGAAAGCATAAAGGTCCAGCAAAAGTTTTTGAATCTGAAGAGGATGTAAAAAAAGCACTTTTATCAAACAAAATAAAAGAAGGAGATGTTTTGGTTATTCGAAATGAAGGTCCAAAAGGTTCACCTGGAATGAGAGAGTTATCTATACCTGCTGCGATATTAATCGGTATGGGATTAGGCGATTCAGTTGCTATGATTACGGATGGAAGATATTCAGGAGCAACAAGAGGACCTTGTATTGGACATGTATGCCCTGAAGCTTTTGAAGGTGGACCCATCGCGATTGTTAAAGATGGAGATGAGATTGAAATAGATATTGATAATCGTAAAATAAATTTACTTCTCTCAAAAAACGAGATTGAAAAAAGATTAAAAAAATGGGAACAGCCAGACACAAAAATAAATCCGGAATATTTAAATATTTATAGAAAAATCGTAAGTTCTGCAAAATATGGAGCATATTTTAAAGTATAAAGATAATGAATTTATTTTAATATATATTTTCAACTTTAAAATTGTATTAATTTTAGAAGGATTCATATTATTATGACCATAAACGAAAAAATAAAAAGAGTAGCAATAGTGAGATGCGATAGAACTCAAGAATCGTGCCCAGGAACATCTTGTTTATTGTCATTTTCAGAGAAGAAGCACACATTTAAGGATTACGATGAAAATACTAAATTAGTTGGCTTTTTTTCCTGCGGAGGATGTCCTGGAAGGCGAATATTTAGACTAATTCGAAATCTAAAAGAAGAAAGTGGAGTTGATATAATTCATGTAGCTTCTTGTATTTTAAAAGAAACTCCATTTCCTAAATGCCTTCATAAAAGAGATATCATAAATTCCATTAAAAACATGGGAGTTGAAGTCGTTCTAGGTTCTGACGATAAATGGGAAAAAGAATTACAAATCAAAAAGCAGAAAGGAAAATTAGAAGATTACGAAGAAAGCGAAGATTTGTTAGATGGTGCCAAGCATTGGTAATTAATTTTGATTTATAATATCTTGAATCGTAACTTCTGGGTGATGATATCTTTTTCTCTTTGAAGTTTTTCTACCGTATTGAATTGCTTTTTGAGGACAGAAATGGATGCAAGCAAAACATCTCTGACATTTATGTTGCCACTGGGGTATACCTTCTACAATGGAGATGTTTTTTACAGGACAGATGTCTTTACATATGCCACAAGAATTACAATTATCATCCGAAGAGAATTTTGTATCACTATTATTAACTTTTTTGCGAAATCGTCTATTCATAAACCTTCCAATTAAAGGTAATTTTTCTTTCTCTACTTCCATTCCACTTTCTTTTATTAACATAGATATTTTATCAACTTTTTTTCTAGCGTTTTCAAATAAAATCTTCTGCTTTTCCTCAGAAGGAGCATCAAAAACGGGAATATAATTGTCAGGCATTTTAATAAAAAACCCTGAATTTAGATTTTTAGATTTTCTTTTAAGTATATTTCTAAGCTGATGCAGAGATCCTCCGATTTTCCCTCCACCGCATGTTATTACGGAAAATATATAATTTGCCTTATTTAAATCAATTCTATTTATAAAATCATATACAATTTTTGGTAATCCTAACCAATACAATGGAAATATAAACCCAACTTTCTCACTCTCGGAGATAATAGTTTCCTGCTGCCAAATACTAGCAATCGGGACTAGCTTACAATCTTCTAGCTTTTCCGCAAGATCTCTAGCAATCTTCAGCGAATTACCTGTTCCTGAAAAGTAATAAAGAGTACACATCATAATTAAATCGCATTATTTCTTAATAAATTGAATGTTAGAATAAAAATAGTGTTTTTTTATATTAAAACCACGTTAATTATAAATATTAATGAAGTAAAAAATTAATTTGAGTTAAAGAATAAATCTGACCTATGATTGATGAAAAACGCATAAAGGAAAATTTGGAAATGTTTTCCTTTCCACGATTATCTGGTACTGAAAATGAGAAAAAAGCTTTTAATTTAGCAAAGAAAAAAGTTGAAGAGTTAAAATTGAGACATTCTGTCCAAGAGTTTTCGTTCAGTACTTTTTATGCAAGGATTTACCCAAAATTAGCAGCATTATTAACATTTTGGATTCTGTTCGTTTTATATGTAAATTATCTTGATTTTTTCTGGCTTGTAAATCTTATAATAGTATTTTCAATATTCATTCCATTATACTTTATTACTAGAAAGCCAGAAAAAATCAGATTTGGAAAGAAATTAACATCTCAAAATTTATATGTCAAAATTCCTGCAAATTTCGATAAAAATAAAGTAAAAACCAATTTTAATAAAAAATTACCTGACAATATAAACGAAAACCACAAAAACAATATTTTTCTTTTCTCACATTTAGATTCAAAATGTCAGAGATTTCCTATACATATTCGTAGTAAAGTCTTTAAATTTTGGCTATATTCTACTCTAGTAACATTTTTCATTATAATTCCTAAAAATTTTATTGTAGGGGCTTTTTTTCCCCAATATTCTTTATGGTTTTACATCATTGGAGTTATTCCCTTAGGTATAAACTTTATCTCAACAATTTTAGTCATTCTTAATACTACTACAAATGAATCCCCTGGTGCGTTGGACAATGCTTCAGGAATTTCATGCGTTTTTGAACTTTTGAATTACTATCTTGCTCCAGAAACTAAATTAAAACATTTTAATTTATGGTTTGTTTTTACAGGAGCAGAAGAATGCGGGACAATGGGTGTACGACATTTTTATAATATAATAAAAGATTTCGATAGGAGAACTTCAGTAACTCTTAATTTTGACTCCATAGGGAAGAGTATAACTATTTTTACTTCTGCCAATGAGGATTATAACTATTACAATTGCTATAAAAATTTTTTCGAAAAGGCCAGAAAATTCAAGGCAATAGTTTATTCAAAAGACCCGCTTATACACACATCTCGCAGTGATGGCTACTTCCTATACAATAAGGGGGGTTTTAATGGAATAGGTTTTGGTGATTTTCATTCCTATAAATACATGCACACAGCAGATGATACAGTAGATAAAGTGAATCCAATTGTTTTAAAAAATTTATGTAATCTTATTATTGATTTTTTAAAAGATATAGACAATCAATCTTAAATATTTTAACTATTTTTATCGATTTGGGAAAAAAATAAATAGAAATTGAATGTAATAATATTCAGTGAGCAAAATAAAGATTAAAAACAATAAAGAACTAGGGGTTGTATTAACACCTCCTAAAACTTGTGATTATATTATATCAAGGTTAGGCTCAATCAATAAGGAACAAAAAATTTTAGATCCCTGCGTTGGTCCGGGGATATTTATCAAAAGATTGTTAAAAGCGGAAGTTGAAAAACATCAAATTCATACTTTTGACATAAATTCTGATTATAAATCTGAGATTGAAAAATTAGGTGTATCCTTTAAATCACAAGATACTTTATTATCATTATTTCCAGACTCTTATAATGAATTTGATTTTATTGTAGGAAATCCTCCATATTTAAATAAAGCGAGCACTTATGTACGAAAGAACAGATCTAAATTACAAAAAATTTATGGAGAGATAAACGCTCACGAAACTTATTCAATGTTCATAGTTAACAGCATATGGAGGTTGAAGAATGGGGGAAAATTAGGATTTATCACCAGCGATTCTTTTCTGACTCTCAATACTCACACGAAATTGAGAAAATTTATTCTTAACAATTGTAAAATTAACGAAATTCTATTGTCTCCAAAAAATTTATTTGACAGCCAAAATGTAAGCACTAATGCTGCAATTATAATTCTTACTAAATGCACAGGAAAAAAAGCTAAAAATGCAAGGCTAGAAAATATAATGAGAATCGTTCCAAGAGTAGAGATAGAGGATAATTATAGGAATCCTAAAGTTATTTATAATTTCAAACAAGAAAAATATCATTTATTACCATTTAATATTTTTTTCGTCGACATAGAAAAGCAGATTATTGATTTATTTGAAAAATCTACGCCGTTAGAAGATTATATAAAAGGTTATATAGGGATGCACACTCATAACAACTTGAAATATGTAGCTGCAGTTGAAGGTACCGAATTAGCAGAGGTTTTTAGAAAGCGAAATGAAAAAATTCAAGACCCGTATAGCAAATACAAAATAATTTTAAGAGAAAAACTTGAATCTGAAAAATGGAAGCCATATTTAAAGCGAGGCGGAGCGGATCAGTACTATAGACCAATAATAGAAGCATTAGATTGGGATAAGAAGTCAATACCTATTTATGATATTCCTAAAAATGTTCCATTTGAAGAGGAAGGCATTGTGATAAGTGGAGTGAGCTCCAGATTATCCGCTCGTTATATGCCAAATGGATGCTATTGGGATTCCAATAAAGCCATCGGGTTTATTATTAGAAATGAATTAATAACAATAGAATATACTTTAGGTCTTTTAAATAGTTCGTTGTACAATTACCTTGCAAAAGGAATTATAAATAATACATATAGCATTCAAATAACGGGAATTCATGCTTTACCTTTCATTTTACCCGATAATGAAACTAAAGAAAAAGTAGAACATCAAGTCAAATTAATTATTGAAAATAAAAAAAAGAACTTGGAATATGACTATACAAATGAGCAAAAGATAATCGATGAGATTATTTTTAATTTTTACGCTAATAAATTTAATTTCCCTAAAGAACTAAAAAAAAAGTTAGATGAGAACTTTTCTATTTATAAGAACAATTAAAAAAATGCTAAATAATCCAATAATAGTTTCGTATTCAACACTTCCTTACCTGTATCATTCTAATTTTCAAGTTACTTTTACTTTCTTTGGAAAGAAATTTATTCAAAAATTTATGAATTAAAAATACTGGAATTTTTTCTAAAAATCTGTCTTTAAATCTTTTATATCTATTATTCGTCTTTTAACTTTTTTCAATGTTATATCATAAATCTCATTAATTGTTTTTTGAAGATTAAAAGCGTCGAATTCAACGCCCAATCTTGATTTTAAAAGCGGAGGGATGTGTTCTGATTTAATAAATACAGGGAGAATTGGTTTACCGAGAGCGTCCGCAGCAGTCCACTCCTTTTCAACGAATTTAGACTTTAATGCATTTGGAGAGCAAAATAAGAGCATAATATCACATGTACCTAGATTATCGTTCATGTATTTTACAAAGTTATCGTATGATTCTCCCTCATAAAAAAGGACTTTTTCAATCCCCTTCTTATTATTTAGATTTTCAGCGATTTCTTTAATTTTGAATAGTTGTGCGTCTTTAGTTGCATAGCTCACGAACACTGTTATGGTTTTTTTTACGTGTAAATCATCAACAGCAGAATCTTTTGTTAATTGTTTTTCTTTTAACTCTATTTCTCTTTCTCTTAGTTTCAACTCTCTTTCCTTTAATTCTATCAGCTTTGAGGGTTTTGCTTCTTGAATTTTGATGCCATTTATTTTTTTTTCCAGTGTTATTAATTTATCAAAAATCACTTTTTGACTTAAATTACTAAGATCTTTAGGAGTTAATTTTGGAGTTGAAGGAGTTGTTGAAACAGGAGTAACACTTGGACGATATATAATTTTTTCAGATAAAAAATATTCGCTGTGAATGTCTACTCCGAGCATTAGACTAGCAATGCAATAAAAACTGTCAAATATACCTTCTTTTGTTATAGTGGAAGTTTCTATATAGGGTGTTTTATATTTACGAATAAATTCATCGAGTTCTTTTGGTGAAACAGCAAATTTTTCTGGATCAGTTTTATTTCCAACAAGAAGAATTGGAATTTCCTTTTTTTTCTTCTTTTTTCGTCTGTATAAATTTTCCTTAATTAATTTAATCCAATCATCCAGATGTATGAAAGACATGCGATCTGAGAGATCAAATATTATTGAAATTCCTAAAGCTCCTATTAAATACATTGGTCTATTTGAACTAAATTGTTCTAGACCTCCCTCTCCAATATCCCATCCAATATCCCAGATTTGGAGCTTTATTCTCAACGGACCTCTTTCCTCCGTATCAACTGTAATAGTCTTTACATGGAAATCGACGCCAATAACTTTTTTATAATCTTCAGTGAAAAAACCTTTTGTAAATAATTTAACAAAGTCTTCTCTTCCACCACCTGCATCTCCTACTATGCACATTTTAAACATATAGTCGTAATCATCACTCATTTGATTTCACTATTTATTAATTATTAATATCACTAATATATATCTCACTTATTTTGAATGTATTTCCCAAAATGGGAAAACTTACTAACTTTTTTACTTTCTTTGAATACCCAGATTAATAAATGCTAAAAGTTGAGGGATATACTTAATAAAATCGAAATCTTTTCTCTGTTCCTCTGAAGTTAATTTGTCAAAAGGTTTTATAAAAGGAGATTTTTTATTTTTTACATCTTTAGTTTCACCGTAAGTCCATCCTGACAGAAGTCGTTCAGTCACCCACCTATTATGTTCAATTCTAGCTAAAAGCTCAAGTTCTTCAGGTTTAAATACGAATTCACTATGAATTTTACCTTTAACTGGAACGATATCACAATCAATTGCTCTTAGCTTTATAAATGTGTGGTCTACTAGTTGTCTATTAGAATTTTTCAAATCAACAGGTAATTGATCCCAAGGAGATAAAGAGATTTGTTCCTTTTTAGACAAATCTTCAAATTTTTTACCTTGCCTTTCCAATTTATTTAATTCTTTTTTCCTATAATACTCATGATATTCCCTAGAAAGCAAATCTAATGTTTCATTTAGAATTATTTCTCTTGAACATGATTTTTTAAAGAGACCAAAGGATTTAATGGGATAGGTTTCGAAATATTTGAAAATTACTTCATTTTCTTCTAGTTCTACTCTGATATCTATTTTTCTATCTTTTAAAATTATTGGTAAAGTTAACGCACACATAATTGAAAGATTCTTGTCGTTAAAGCAAATTATAATTGCAGTGATAGGATGTTCATTTTCAATTGAATATAATTTATCGTTAAAAATCTTAATATTTTTTATATCTAAAGCTTCATATTGGATATCGCAGACATCATGAATGGCGGGATAACGGTATTCAAATTGAGTTTTTAACTCTTCAATATTTCGATCGATAATTGTTATACGTACTTTTTTTTCATTGGCATAATGCGCTTGCCTAACAGCTTGTAAAACTACGCTCTCTCCCATTTCACCAAAACCAATTACCAATAAGTGTACTTGAACTCCATCTGTTTTTGTATCGACTAATTTATCGATTTCAAATTCGTAAAATAAACAACGAGCACAGTTTTCATAAATATTAAAAATTTTTAACTCAAAGTGTGCAAGGCCCTCATGGAATAGAACGCGAGGGGAATATAATGCCTGTAAGTGGATATCTTTTATGTGGATAAAACATCTTAATTTATGTTTGTGTACACGAGAAGATTTAGGTACTTTTGACTGAATTGGTGGTAAAAATTCGCTTTGTTCTTGCTTTAAATCCATTTTTTTGCCATATCTTTTTTTTAATCTCTCATATGCTAATATACCAACTTCCATATTGATGGAATCATCGGATTCTATTGAAATCAAATATTTAGCATAATGAACTCGAACTCTACGAAGAATAAACCGGTCTGTACAATTTCCTATCATTACTAAAACACCTAATTCTTTATATTTAGCTATGTACTCATTATTCTTATCCTTATCAATTACTATGACTTTTTCATCATTTTTACGGAATTGTTTTATAATATACATAGATCTTTTGTTCAAGCCACATATTACAACATGTTTATTAGCGAAATTTGATAAAAGTAATTTTAATCTGTTTCGAAATATTATTGTAATCGTTCTTATCGTAGAATAAGCCAAGATCAGAGGACATAAAACCATTGCAATCTTTAATAGTAGGGGAATCGGAGGTTCAATATCAAATTCAAGAATAAATAATCGAGCAGTAAGGATTCCCAAATAAAAAGGATCTTTAATGTGAGGAAATTTCATAGAATATCCAATAAATCCTAATAATGCGGCAATAGAAGTTAATGCTATGATAAAGAAAAGCTCCACACTTAGAAAATAAATCTTTATAAATTCGAGTATATTTGTTGTGTGTTTACTTTTTTTTAATTTTTTTTTTTTTTCTTCGGTTTTGAACAACTCTAAGAAATCTTCGTAGAAACTTTCGGTCATTTTTTTCTGCTCTTAAAAATTTTTTTTAAAAATTGATATTATTAGGTTTTTTTTTTTTCCTAATAAATTTTTACCTTTAATATATATTTAGTTGAGGTATTCCTCTTCTCTTTTTTTATATTTATTAATCTAACCTTATTAATTACTTAACCTTATATATATTTGAAAAAAACACTTATTAGAAAGAATTGATAAATAATATCCTATTTATTTAAAATCAGGTGTTGATATCAAAATGAAAGCAAATAATGATTTTGGTGCATTTATGTCTTTAGGTAAGGCAAACAAATATACTAACGATAATAAAGCACACATATATTTTAAAAAAGCTTTTGAAATCGATCCTAGCAATCCAGATTCCCTGAGCAATTATTTAATTTATGAGATTAGAAAGCAAGGAAATTTAGATCCCATTGTTAAATCTAAGTCTATCATTTTAAATTCAATTGAGAGATGCAAAAACCAAATAAAGAGAAAAACTAACATATCTAAGTCCTATTTCAATAAAGCGTTATTTCATTTATTTCTTAGCGATATACAATTTTGCTTAGAGAATTATTTAATTGGATTAAAATTCAATCCAGAAGAAGATATGATTACAGATACTCTAAATACTTTGGATTTGCTTAAAGGTGTGGAGGACCAATTAAAAGAGCTTGTATTGATAAATAATTTATTATTACTTTATCTAAAATTTCATTATAAAAACGATAAAGCAAAAGATCGTTTTACATTAAGTTCAGAATTAAAAATGAATAAATTTAACGGACCAATAGTTATTTTAGTTGGGGCTACTACATCTCAGTTTGAAAAAGAAGTAGGTAAATATAAGAATAATGTTATAAATGCTTTTAAAAATTTTAAGGGAACGGTTATTTCAGGTGGTACTATTGAAGGAATTTGTGGGTTAGCCGGTGATTTACAAGAAAATTATTCAAAATCGATAAAGACAATTGGATATGTTCCTAAGATTATACCTCCCAATGTTGAATTTGATTCTAGGTATTCAAAAATTTGCCTAACAAATGGATCAGACTTTAGTGCTCGAGAACCAATTAATTATTGGATAAATATTTGGTCAAATAATATAGACAATAAAGATGTTAAAATTCTTGGAATAGATGGAGGAACAATCGCTTTTTTTGAGTATCGCTTAGCATTGCTACTCAATTCAAAAGTAGGTATTTTAAATGATAGTGGTGGAGAAACCTTAAAATTAATTAGAGATCCAATCTGGCAAAATTTAAAAATAGGAGAAAAAAAACTGCTGAAGAAAATAAAAAATAACATAAATGATATTGAGGATTTTATTTTGTATTATTAATTTTTTTTGAAAAAATTAAGTTTTTATAATAAGAAAAAGTGTAGATAGATAGCCTTCTTAATTATTAAAGTAATTAGATAATTGTTATGGTGGGATAAATTCTACAAATTCTATCGCTGTTCCATCAGGGTCCTTGCACGTAGCGATTCTTATTAATCCCACCCCCGGCGTCTCAGGAACCAGGTCAACATCTTGAGGAGGGCTAATGAATTCAACTCCCTTTGTCTTTAGATCATTGTATGTTTTGTCAACATCATCCACACCTAGAGCCATCCAAGCAATGTCGATGTTGTTCAATTTCTCATATGGTCTACCAGTGGAAGCTGGCTTAGTCCATTGAAGAAGATCGATGACTGTAGCTTTTTTGTCATAGCCAAAGCAGATAAGACAAGCTTTCCACTCAGCCGTCTCCCCCAATCCAAGGCCAATTCCGACACCTCTGCTCTCTGTCTTCCTTTTAATAACGGTTTCCTTCTTTGTACCACCAACTACATGCCCTCCTAGTAGATCGCAATAAAATTTCAGCGATCTTTCAATATCGGAGACAACCACATTCATGTGGACAATCTGGTTTATCATTTAAATACCGCCTTTTCCATAATTCAAAATAATAAAGCATTTTTTTAATCCGTTTTGAAAATTATCTTGTATTAATATTTTTTCTTATCTTTTTTAAAATTAACGATAATCAAGTGGTTGGTATGAATTTAGGAAATATCTCTACTAAAGAATTATCTTTTAAAGGTTTATTAGATAAATTCTACCTAAGTATTGAATAAAAAAAAATATATTTAAATTAGTTTCTTAACTTTATCTTGAATCGATTTCGCATTTGGAATGATATTTTTTTCTAAAGTTTGTGAATAGGGAATTGGAACATCCGGAGTGTTAAGTCTTATAATATTTTTCTTTAAATATTGAAAACCTTCTTCTACGACAAAAGCTGCGATTTCTGCGCTCACTGAGCAAGTTTTACAGCCCTCATCAACGATAAGCAGTTTTCCCGTTTTTTCAACCGAATTCAGTATAGATTTTTTATCCATTGGTACTAATGTTCTTGGATCTATTACTTCACAATGAATATTTTCTTCCTTTAATTTATTAGCTGCATTTAGACTTTCTTGAACCATAGCTCCCGTAGCGACAATTGTCACATCATCTCCCTCTGTGAATTTCCTCGCTTGCCCAAATGGTATCGTGAAATTTTTATCTAATGGAACCTCCCCGCTTCGGAAATAACACTGCTTATTTTCAAAGAAGATGACCGGATCGTCATCTCGTATGGCACTTTTTAATAAACCCTTAAAATCAGCTGGATCTGAAGGCAACACGACTTTTAAACCAGGCACATGCATGAACCATGATTCAAATGATTGGGAATGCTGTGCCGCTCCCATTATACCGGTTCCAAATGGAACTCTAATCGTAACAGGAACAGAGATTTGTGCTCCATACATGTATCTTGCTTTTGCAGCTTGGTTCACTATCATTTCCATGCATACGCATAAAAAGTCAGCAAACATAATTTCAGCAATAGGACGCATTCCGGCCATGGCTGCTCCCACTGCACATCCTAATATCGCATTTTCACTAATAGGGGTATCACGAACTCTCTCAGCTCCAAATTTTTCTAATAGACCTTTAGTGACAAAGAAAGTTCCACCATAGCTTCCTATATCTTCTCCCAGGATAAACACCGATTCATCGCGTTCCATTTCTTCTTCAATAGCTAACCTTATAGCATTTGATCCCGCCATTGACATAGTTTCTCCAGACAATTCAATTACCTCCTGATTTAATAGGATTCTTATATACATCATCTAACACGGTGCTTGGTTCTGGTTTCGGACTTTTTTTTGTAAATTTTACGCTTTCTTCAATTAAGGCTAAAGTTTTTTCCTCTATCTCTTGAATTATAACTTGATCAATGATTTCTCCTCGGATAAGTCTCGTTTTAAAAGCTTTAATAGGGCATTTAAGTTTCCATTCTTCTTTTTCTTCCGTAGATCGGTATTTGTCAGCATCCATGGTTGTTTGGCCAGCCCACCTATAAGTCTTGCATTCAATCAATGTGGGACCTCCTCCTTTTCTAGCAAGTTCAACTGCTTCTTTTATAGTTTTATATACTTCGATTACATCATTACCATCTATTGATATGCCCTTCATGCCGTACCCTTGGGCTCTAAGAGAAAAATCCTTAATAGCAGTAGCATTGGCAGTAGGATTACTCCATCCATACAAATTATTTTCTAGTATAAATATTACAGGAAGTTTCCATACCGCAGCAAGATTCATTGATTCATGTAGCATTCCCTGGTTTGCGGCCCCATCACCAAAAAATGTTAGAGCAACTTTACCTTCATTTCTCATTTTTGAAGCCAACGCGACCCCAAGCGCTAATGGAGGTCCTGCTCCTACAATTCCATTGGCACCAAGCATATTTTTAGAAAAATCCGCTACATGCATTGATCCACCACGACCCTTGCATATTCCATCCTCCTTTCCGTAGACTTCGGCCATTAATGAATTTAAATTTCCATCTTTAGCAAGAAAATGTCCATGTCCCCTATGCGTAGATGTTGTATAATCATCCTCATTAATTGCAGCACAAGCTCCGACAGCAATGGCTTCTTCGCCTATATAAGTGTGAACTAAAGGAGACTTAATTTTTCCAGCATCTTTAGTAATTCTCTGTTCAAAATCACGAATCAATAACATTTTTTTATATAAGTTGATTAATTCCTCAGGACTGAACTCTTTAGGAAACTCATCACTACTCATTATTAAATCCTCAGTTTTATGATTTAAGTATTTAAATTTAATTCTCAATATAACGAAATTGTTATTAAAATTAAATTCAATCGGAAATATTTAATTCTTTCTGTTCATTGATAAATTCAAAAATTATTTTTTAACAGCAATTATAAACATTTCTCTTATATTTTTTTATTGATAAAATTAACAATTAAATCCACATGAAAAAGAAGTCCTTTACAGATCTTTTTAGATTAAATCTATTTTTTTTAATTTTTCAAACTTTTCAGCGATTTTTTAAGAATGAAATAAAATTTAAATAAAAGAATAACAGTTAAAATATTGAGAAATATTGAAAGTAAACTTAGATAAAGATGTAGCTGAGGATTTAATCAGCTATAAATTAAAAAATATTCAAGAACATATAAATGAAATATTGAAGAGATGGAATGAGAACTCTGCCTCGGTGTTTTTAGAAAAAGCTAAAAACGGTACTTATTCCGAAGCAGAGAATGATGCCATCGATCTCAAGCAACTCTTGCTTGAAGAAAAGAAATTAAATAAGTTATTTAAATCATTTTAGGATCAAGAAGTCGTGT
>JAUWBH010000135.1 GCA_030605085.1 Promethearchaeota archaeon
TTTAGCATCCAATCTAATCTATTATCTCACTCTAGAGAACAGACTAATTGAAAAATTTAAAAGTTTTAAGATATTGATATGGGATAATTATACAAAAAAACCAAGTTTTCTTCCTAAATCAGTTTTAAGTACCACTACCCAAATATTCTTGGATTTAATCGCAAATGGTAATTCTACAATTAAAGATCTCCAAATTGAATACTCTAAAAAACGCCGTGACGGAAAAATAGTTTCTCAACCATTTATTTCAAGATATGTATCTAAACTTATTAGTTATGATTTAATTAAAGAAGAGCGAAAGGAAGGGTTTAAATATTTTTCATTGAAAAATAAAGCAAAAATCTATACGACACCCTCATTAAAAGAATTTGAGAAAACATTAGGAGACCATATTGAAAATCCAAATTAAACATCGAACCTTATTTAATCAAAAAAAATTTGTTTGAGATATATATATAAATTAATTTTCACGCATTTGATATATGGTGCTATTTAACTAATTCATAGTCGTTTCATAAAAGTTCTCTAATTTCCTTTTACGCTTCAATTCTTTCAACTCTCATATTCTTAATTCTATTTTTCTGTATTCTTCAAAATTGAATATAAATTATCTTGCCTTTCTTTAAAAAACGATTGGTTTTTTAAAGAATTTCAATGAAGGTTGTTCTTACAACCTTCTATATCCTCGATATAGCAAAAAGACTGAGGGGCTACAAAATCAGGAAATACTGACTTTAGATCGATTGGTTTTTTAAAGAATTTCAATTCAGAGATTTTGATTAAGTTCCTGGGTTAAATGGGCATTTTGAATCATTTCTATTAATTTTTTCCGAGATTTGTATTTTGATATAAATTTTGAGAGATATTCTTTCCATTCTTCTTTCTTCCAAATTAAGGCGCGTTTTATTATTCCTAGCATGCTGATAACATCATTATAGTAGACATGTGACCGTTCGACGAATTTTAAAATCCATCCTTCGCAAAGGTGGAATGCATCTTGAGGATTTTTCTCTACAAGATTATTACAAATAGTAAGAAGATCTTTACCACTATAATCTTCAGGTGTTTTAATCACTTTTCTTATAAGATGAGGTGCTTTAACTGAAAAGACTTCAGTAAGTAATAGAGAAATTTTCTTACTTAAATTATCCGGGAATGTTTTAGCTAAATCTTCAATAGAATCTTTATCCAAAAGTTCACGAATAAGGTGTACATCTATTTCATTAATATATGTCAGTCCATTCTTTAACGCGAATATTATCATTTTTCGAGCGATTTCAATCAATCCCTCTTTTTTTGCTTTATGTGCTATAGACAATGCAAGGTTTGGAAATTTTCCCTTAAGATTTTTTAGAGTCTCAACTGCATTAAGAATTTCATTCTCCTCCAAAAACACCTTCACTAATATATCACCATCTAATTTGTTAATCATGGTTTTTCTGAATTGTTTTTTGGCATTCAATTTTGCAAAGAGATGACACACCCATTCGTATTTTTTTACATTGAAACTCCACGATGGAAAGGAAGAAATATATGAAATTGCATATGTCATCATTTCATCTACATTAATTAACTCACTCTGTTTAACATTAATGAGGGATTCTATGATAGTGAAATACATATCATAAGGTTTATTAGATCCATTTAGATTTAAACCATCTATGATACACTCCAAAGCATCATTAAGTCTTTCTAAATCCATATAAATTTCGGCAGCTAGTTTATAATCCCCTGCTGTCTTCATCCCTTTCAATGCTATTTGCAAAGATTTTTCCGGCATTTCAATAATTTTATATAGGTTTATCATGGTTCTTTTATCCATAGATTCTTTAAATTCTTCTTCGATTATCTGAATATTATCTTTATTTATTATTTTTTCAAACATTAGTTCCACATCAAATCCATAATCTTCTCTAAAATAAAGTTCGAGTACTCGATTTATAAAAGCAGTTTTAAATTCATTATCTTTAATTTCCTTCATGCATTTATTAAAGTCTAATATGCACTCTTCTCCAAAACACCCAATTCCTCCTGAAGAATCGTCAGCGCCATCATCATATGCGTCAACACATCCTTCCACTAGAAGGAAATAAATCTCTGAGGCAGATTTGAATTTAGAATTGTTATAAAGGTTTTTCGCAATTTTTTGTACTTCATATAATTTTTCTAATGCTCCATCAATATGATAATAATCTAAATCTCCATAAACGGCACTTAAAATCTTTCTTTGAATTGGTTTTAAATCTATAATATCATTTTCTTCCATATTAGAGAGATAAAAATTTATAGTAGATCCCAAGGAAGGATTTGAATGGACGAGTTTTTCTAATAGTTGGAGTAATTCTTCTTTGCTTTTCTTCTCCAAAGATTTACTCATATTATTATATTTCATAATAGATTCTTTTCCCGAAGATTTATTTTTAAATATAAATATATTAACATGTTTTTTGCAAAATAGGATTATTTTAACTGATGAGGGTCCATTTTGTTATCATCATGTATACCCAATCCAATGATTGTAACATTGTATTTAAGGCAATCTCCATAATCGTATAAATATAAAAACCTTTGTTTATACCCAAGATTGAGATCTTTTAATTGAATATTCGTTAATCTAGAACAACGTTCTTGTTGAAATTCTGGAGGGCCAGCATATTCTGCGGAATCATCCCATTCCTTTCCATTCATAAAAAAAGAATATAAATGCTCATCATATAAGTCTCCATCCATGAAGAGTTGGATTGCATGATGGAGATCATCTAGTGTATTAGATTCTTTTAGTTCAAATTTAGACCAATCTCGACCGTTATAATAGTTATTAACTTTAAAGATATATGTTTTTTCTTTTGCTAATTTCAAGTCATCTTCAGATAAAAAAAGAGGGTAAAAATATTTCAGGGGTATGCAAGATGCAATTATATAACGATGTTTGATTAAAGTAGCTGGGGATGTATTATGTCGTTTTGCAATTTCGCTCTGAGTTGTTTTTTTTGAGAATATTTCGCTTAACGCATAATCTATTGCTGCTAATAATCCTTTATTATTTAAGTTTTTAAGTTCATGGAAACTTTTTAAAACATTTTCTAAAATTTCTTGCCCTACTTTTAGCTCTTCAACATTATACCATTGATTTAAATCACTATCTAAATTTATAGATTTTATTAGTAGATTTTTCTTCAATTCCATTTCTGAACTTTTTTCTTTTTCTCGAACACTTTGAAATGTATTCATCAACTTAAGGAAATTTTTCCAAATATCGGGTGATGCCTTGTCTTCGTTTTCAATTGAAAATGTTAAATTTCCATTAATAATACCTTCATATTTCAATGAAATTTCGTTTGAATTAGATGTATTTTCATTCCCTATATCTTCATCACCCCAATCAATAGTTTTAATTATTTGATTAGCGTTTAATGCTTTTTTCATCTTCTTATAAAGACCATCATTAAGATAATAGTGTAATTTTTCTTTTAAAAAGCCGATAAATATATTCAAACTCTTACACATGCTCTTCAAATCATTTTTAGAGAAGTTCAGCCATTTTCGTGGGAGAAAATCTTGTAGAAAATAATTTAATTCCACTTCATCAAGTTCAGATAACAATTTCTCACTATAATCTAAATGAAAAATTTGGAGAAACATTTCAATATCCTCCATTATAGCTTTAACTATATTCTTAGCTAATTGCAACTCGTTTTTTAAATAGCTATGGAATCCACCAAAAAGGATATTTAATTTCCTCACATAGACTTTCTGCTCATCCACGTTCGGATATAATTTTTTTGAAGGTGTTGAGTTTGAAAATATTTTTTTTAATTGATTTACTGTTTCTTCGAGGCCTAATTCCATCATTTAAATCATCTATAATGTGTAGTATAAATTTTTTTTAGAGATTTTTTTGAATTTAATATTTCTTTAATGTAAAATTAATTATAATAAATAATGAATGAAATATTTTAAGTTATTCCTATTAACAACAAAATAAGTAATATAAATTAAGGTTATTGCCGACAAAATCAATTTTACCTCAAATTAAATGTCTATATTTACAGATCCAATTAGAAAAATGATAATCTTATATTTCTTGTAAATTTAACGATTTATAACTTTTTTTGTTTTGTTTTGTTATGTTATCGTGTAATTATTTTATCCCCGAATAAATTATTTTACCAAACAATTAGTTTGATTTCGTATCATATTCGAATACATCTATAACTGACAATTTATAGATTTCTTATGTTTTTGCATAAAACATTAATTTAGATTAAAGAAATGAGGAGCTTAGTTAAAAAAAACTCTCGATTAAGATTACGCAAAAAAAATGTGAATCAAGATTATTTCGGGAAATTTTCTTTTTGTAATAATCTTCGAAATATTATCATAAAAAGTAGAAAGAACATTTTTATACTAAAATTTTATATTTAGAATAGAGAAGCAAAACATTATTTCTTGTTAAGAATGTTATTTTTGTATGAAAAATATTGACGAGATGGAAGAGATGATAATGAAATTATCGCCCGCTGAACGGGCTGGATTATTACAAAAGTTAGTACAACGTCTGGGGGAAAGTTTCCCCAACATAGAGAGTGATCCAGATATCTGCGGTGGAGAACCCAGAATAATTAGAACGAGAATTCCTATTTGGCTATTAGTTCAAGCCCACAAATTAGGAACAAGCGATGCGGATATTTTGAAAAGTTATCCTTCTTTAAGAGCTGAAGATTTAGTAAATGCATGGGCGTATTATCGAGGTCACCAGGAAGAAATCGAGAAACAGATAAGAGAAAATGAGGAAATTAACCCGTGATTAAGTTATATACCAATGAAAATCTTCCATTTCCCTCAGTACAGGCTCTTAGAAAATTAGGATATGATGTGTTAACTACCCAGGACGCTGGTTTATGATATAATTTATAAAAACTATAAAAAAGATCTGGTTTAATTATGGGAACAGTTATGGTCAAGGAGGATACAAAAACTAAATTAATAAAAATTGCGGCGGATTTGCAGAAAAAGACCGGTAAAAGAATTGACTTTGATGGAGCTATTTCTTACTTAATTGATCAATACCTTAATCAAAACCAAGACTGGGAAAAATTTGAGATATTTTGTGAGCCTACAAAAAATGTAACCTCTGAAGAACTATTGGAAGAATTAAAACGGGGGCGAAATGAAGATGAAAAAAAGTTTGGTATAGATTGATGGGTTGTAATTCACTTGCACACTACCGTTTTTAAATTCTCTTGCTATTCGACACCCGTTAGGCATTTTATCAGTATCTTTTACATATTCGATTAGAGCTTCTATTAACACTTCTTTTACTCCATTATTACGAGCGTGTCGAATGCCTTGTTCTTGAACTATATAATATCTAGTACTAATTTATTCGGGGATAGAATAATTATTAAGATAAAAATAAGCTGATTTTTATTAAATTAAAAAAATATCCTTAATTATACCTTCTAAAAATATTGAAGATTAATGTGTTTTTTAATGTCTGATAAAGCCTTAATCAAAGAGAGATTGAATGAAATAAACCGGTTAGCAAGTGAATTTTGCGATAATTATTTAGATGCCGAATATAAACGACTATGCGAAAAACTCATTCGTAAAATGTCAAGAAAACATAACGTCCCTTTTCTTCGAGGTCGATTAGACGTCTGGGCGGCTTCTATCATACACGCGTTAGGACAAATAAATTTTCTCTTCGATAGAAATACAAAGCCATATGTTTCTGCAAGTTTCATTGCAGATTACTTCAATACATCAATGAGTACTACCGGTCAAAAAGCAAAAAGAATTCGCGATATGTTCAAATTAAGATATTTTGACGGGGAATTCTCCACATCTTATATAAAAGAACAAGATCCTTTTTCGGATATGGTATCTCTAAACAGAATAGTTGTTCCTAAAAAGTTTCTTTCTTCAGATACTCAAGATATTTTGAATAGATTTAAAGAAGGAGAAATTATTAAGGAATATAGGAAGTACCGAGATCTCAGTAATCGTTTGGTTGTTAAAATAATTAATGCATATATTGATCAAAGCGTCTTGCATTATACAGGAAATATATTCGGTATTGTTAAAAATAACCAAATCATAACCCGGAATTTCCGAGAAAAACATGCTTTAGTTGATTTTACTCTTTTTGATTATAAAATAAATGGTAAATCCTTCATTGCAAATTATCACAATAAAGTCGCTGAAAATGAAAGAGAGATTTGGGAAAATCTCCTCAATGCTTATTCGTCGTTTTTTAAAGTTAAGGATGTACTTCGAAATGAACACGTGATAATTTTACAAGACTTCTTAAATGAGAGTCAAATGGATTTTAAATTAATTGATATCAATCTTAGTCAAACTATCTTACCAAAAATGTTATTATTTACAAGATTGGTTCCTTTTAACGATTTTAAAATAACCTCGGGCGTTAATTTTGCTTTTCGAAATGATTTGGAAGATATTTTACTTAAAGAGTACCATTCTTTAGCTGAAAAAATAACTTATGACGACCCTGCAATAAAACGTTTTATCTCCTTTTTTAAATTGAATAGAAAATACGGTATGAATGTATTCTTGAAAAATCTATAATGAAATATAATAAAATTTGGGGCATATTATTTTTCAATTTAATTTAACAAATACTTATTATGGTCAATTTTAGTTATTGATTGAGAAGTGCCACGGAGAACTTTTTGTTTAAATTATTTTTTATTATCAACCCTAATATGAAAATTTTTTGTGAGCTTTCGCAAAACTCTTGATTTCACTACATAAAAATTCTAATAAATATTCATATATGATGGATTTTGATGATTATAATTAGAGATTCACTAATTAAATAAAGATTTCTATCCTTAACTGATGATACGCTTCTTAGGCACTATTCGGGTCGACCAGTCTTTTATTTTATTTAGCCTTTTTGGAAAAAGCTTTTATAAGATTTTTGCAATCATCAATAACTTTTATAACAGAATCTTTAAATGTATTTGCATCTTCTTTGAAGTCATCTTTAGTTAGACCTTCCACATATCCATAGGCGGCGCTACCGTTTAGTTTAACTAACTCTTTTAGTGTTTTTGCATGGAGATCACATATTATTTACGAACCATTTAGGGATATTATTCCTATTTATGTTCAAATAAAATTTTGAAATATTGTGAATTTTTGGGTATTCTATACCATAAAGAATTAATATTGCTTTTAATGCTTGTTCTACGGCCATTTTATACGAGAAAATAATTATTAATCTTCAAGCATATGAAAATCAAAGATATTCTTTTAGAATTAAAACAAGGACTTATTAAAGTTTATGGCGACCAGTTGGTAGATGTTTTGTTATATGGTTCATATGCGAGGGGAGAGCAAAGACAGGATTCTGACATAGATGTTGCTGTAATATTGAAAGGAAATATTAATCCTTTTAGGGAAATCGATAGAATCACTGAATTTTCTTACGATCTTAGTTTAAAATACTCCACTTTACTTTCTATTCATCCAATATCGGAAAAATATTATTTAACAAGAAATAGTCCACTTATCTTAAACTTAAGAGAGGAAGGCATTTCGATTTGAGTAGTGAGGATATTAAATCTTTAGTTGAAAAAGCAAAGAGATTCCTTAAGAGCTCAAAATTATTACTTGACGCAAAAGATTACGATAGTACGGTCTCAAGGGTTTATTATGCAATGTTTTTTTCAACTGAAGCATTGCTTCTCACAAGATATATTAAGATACAAGAAAAATGAGAATAATCTAAACATTATTTAAGTAAATAAAAATAAATAATTGAATTTACTATTACATCTTAAATAGAAAGTTCAAGGTTTTTTTTTTGGTCCAGAAAACTAATTACAAAAAATATTGGTTTGAAGAAGAGGAATTATTAAAACCTATCGATTGGGAGTATTTTGGTTCGCTTTCTGAAAGAATTAAAGATGCATTGGAACTTTACATGCGTGGAGGGATTTCAATTGGAAAAGCGGCTGAAATAGCTCGTCTCTCTTTTATAGAATTTGATCGTATTCGTGCTAAAGCGAGGATACCAATTCACATTTAGATTATTAAATGATAGTCATTTCAAATACATCTCCTATTTTTTATTTTGCCTCAGTCGAGAAATTGTCATTATTAAAAGATTTATATTCAAAAATATATATTCCTATTGCCGTCTGGGAAGAGATCCCCTCTAATTTAAGAAATGAAATTAGTGATAAAAAAACAGAGTGGCTTATTATCCAAAATCCAGAGAAGAATGATTTTAAGGAGGCTGCTATTTCCCTTTTTCACATTTTGGGAAGAGGAGAATCATATGCAATTGCTCTTAGTTTAGAATTAAATGCTGATTATTTATTAATTAATGATCAAGAAGCAAAAATTAAAGCAGAAGAAATGGGAATTAAGACAAAATGGATTACTGAAGTTCTTTTAGATGCCGCTGAAAAAAAAATTATTAAAAATTTCCAAGAATTTCAGAAAATATTTGAAAAAATGATTGAAAATGGTCTATGGATTAAAAAAGAACATTATAATGACATAATTCTAAAAGCTAAAGATATTTTATTTTAATTTAAACCAAATGAAGCCCATTATATTATCGCAGAACTAGAAGAAAGAGGCTTAATAAAAGCAATAATTACTCAAAATATCGATAATCTCCACCAAAAAGCAGGAAGTAAAAATGTGGTGGAATTCCATGGAACTTCAAGGACATTACACAACTCCTATTTGATCCGCCTCTTATTATATCTCTTATTAAATCATTTATAATATTTTAGGAGTTAACAATGGATAAAATCCCTTTGTAAATACTAAAAAATAAATTAATTTTTAAAAAATTTTAAGATACCAAGAAATTTTATATCTCCAATATTATAATTTTCATAGATTTCAGGCGTGTTAACCCCCATAATGTATGCTCTCACTTTTTTATAGCCTGCGATTCTCATAACCGGTAAATAATCCTTGTCGCTGCTTATAATGACAAAACCCTTAAGTTTACATCGTTCAAGAATTTCTACTCCATTTGCGATTAAATAATTATCAATATCCCTGTATCGTAAGCCTTTTCCTAATTTGAGAAGATGAAAATACTCCTTATTTGGATTTTTTACGCAAAAATCTGTCAAAATATTGTTAGAACTTTTTAAATCATCATCTGGTTTTGAAAAATATCGAATAATAGATTCATCGGTCGTATTAAACAAATTTTCAATGGATTTGAGCAATAAATTATGAGCTTTTTTTAATACTTGCTCAAACCCGCTAGGATGAAACTCACGTAAGGTTCTCACTAAATTCGGTACATCGACTAGAATCACCACCTTATTGTCATGATGTGCCATAAATTTATCATATTCATCGCCATTCATTGTCAATAATGGGACTTCTCCAATTTTACAAAAGGAATTTAGAGGTTCTAGATTTTCAAGCGGTCGAATTATATTATTTTTATCTATATCTTCTAATTTTTCTCTCTCTTTATAAGATTTGGGCTTGCTTTTTCTTTTTTTTTGTTTATTTTTAATAAAATCCAATTGATCTTCGTAGATAGTAAATTTAGGTGTCTTACCCTCCCATTTGTTGGATGATAAACTATATCTGAAAGGCTTTAAATGCGTTTCACACATTTTACCTTCGCATTTAAAGATTAAATCGATGGTATGATTATCATTTACTTTTAATTCTCGAATGAAAGGTGTCTGGCACGATTCACATATTTGTTCAAAAAAGTCCTCGTTTGTAATTCGATCGTTAATTATAATAAACGGAATATTTTTTTTTTCGCAGTCTTTATTCCAACACATATATTTGGTGTATAATTTGGTTGTATCTAGCTTTTTTATCTGAGTCTTATAACAATTAGGGCAAAAATTATTCCTTTTCGCTTCAATTTCATTTCTTAAAAGAAAATCCATTTTCCGATTTCACCAAAATTATATTTGAAATAGCTGTTAAACTTAAATTTTTAGTCTTTTATTTGAAAAATATTCTTAATAGATTACTAATAAATAATCAAATTCTCCTTATTTATATCTTACTAACTTAACAAGACCAGTAGGTTTAAAAAAAATTGCTTTAAGTTCTTATATAAATTTCTTTCTTTAAATTTTTTTATTATTTATTCTTCATGCGTTTCATTTTTCTCTGTTGTCTCTAATTAGGTTGAGGAAATGTCTCATATAGGAATTTTGAAATTTTTTTTTGAGCTAATTAGAATTTCATTTTCAAATTTAAGAAACCACATGCCTCTCATTTTCTAATACCTCGAACATTTTTCGATCTCTTCCTCCAGACCCACTAAGAGCGTCATAGATTATGGAATCACCTCCCGTATCTACTCCAATTATTAAATCGAAATTTAAAACTTGTATTTCTTCTATTAAATCATCTGAAGCACCTCTATAGTGATGAAATATAT
Source organism: Promethearchaeota archaeon (assembly GCA_030605085.1). The sequence continues at coordinate 10,421 of JAUWBH010000135.1, forward strand.
AAGGACAGCCATCTTCTCCTCTTGGTAAGCTTCGATCTATATTCGTAGTTCCATGTGTAATTGAACATTGATTAAGATCAATTCTATCAGGAGGTAGTCTACCTATATGTTTGCTAATTAGGATTAAATCCTTATCTAATTGTCTCTTCGTGTTGCCATATATAATTTTAGCATCTTGATGAGATTTAAATAAAAATTGTAAAGAATATGCCGATATTATATCACATCCTCCTCCTAAACCTAAAAAGAGGACTTTTTTGTTCTTTATATTAGGAAATTCATATTTCTTTTGTATAAACTCTTTCATAATTCATTATTTTTAATTCAATTTTGTTATTTTCATGTTTGATATTCGTTTTTTAAAAAGAATTCTGTATCATCTTCTTTAAACTCGCCATCAAATAAATCCATTAGTACAGCGCCCGCTAATTTTAATTTCATATCCATGTTAGAATAAGCTCGGAATTTGCCGGATTCTTTTAAAAGTAAAAGTATTAATTTGTCTGAAATAAAATGTGAATCCAATTTCAACACATAGCTTATATTATTCAAGCGTCCCTAAGTATCCTTAAATTGTTTTCTTTTAGATACTGCTCTAACTCGTCTGGTTTATCCTCAATTACTGCCCTATTAGAAGTAAATTTAACTTCTTCTATACTCCTATAACTGTTGATATATCTCTCAAGCTTCGAATCGGATTTATTAAAAACCCAATTTAATTTGCATTCACGATTGCAAAAAAATTTAATAGATGGCTTTTGGCAAATATTAATATGTACAATTCTAATTCTTTTCGAGGTAATCTCTGCGCCACAATAACAACATAATAAAGCCATCCTAACTCTCCATCTTTGATATTCTTTTTATAATAATTATATATTCCTTACCATCGTTAAGGAAATGTGTCTACTTTTTGATTGGTTTTTTAATTAGAATAAAATTTTTCATGAATATGTAGTATAACGCTATTAAAGTATTTATTTCTTTCTTTTTTTTTGCCCATTTCACACAGATGTTTGATACCACAAACATCTCATATTCTCCTCTATCCTTGTCTATCTCTTTAAATAAATCGAGTAGTTTTCTTTAATCGCCATTGATAGAATTCATTATAATAGATTTAATTATATTATTAATTAGCTTGTCTATCTCTTTAAATAAATCGACATATTCTCCTCTATCTTTTCTATCTCTTTAAATAAATCGAAACAATGTCGCCATCTTCGAGTACGTGATTTAGGTTATCGAATTTTTGACCGGGGTGTTTGGCAGATTTACCCCAAACTAACGAGTAGCGATAATCGTTAACAAATCGTTTATGAATTTTACGGCAAAGAGTTTCTATCGTATCGTCATGGTGGAGAACGATGGGCTCATCCATATCGGCTTCCTGTCTCGGTGGCTTCAGATAAACTCGAATTAAATCCAATTCCAGAAAGATTTTATGACGGAGAGTGTTAATGTTTTCTTGGTTCTTCGCCGAGATCATAACCCAATGATCGTGACCAATCGCTTTTGTCATCTTATTAGGGGGAATTGGAGTTTTCATTAAATCAGATTTGTTAATTACGACAAATTCCTTTGTGTATACGCGATGCCCCACTACGAAATCTATTAACTGATCGGGCGTAATAAAAGGTTCAGCGAAATAGACGCCGGCGTTGCGAACTTTTAACTCGTTCATTAAAGCTTTGACTTCGTCATTATCCATGATTTGTTCTCCTTTATACGTAAAGTGGATACCTCCTTGTGTTCGTTCTTTTATTTGAATGCGCGGAGGTTCCGTGTTTAACCGGATCCCCGCGTTATGTAGTTCTTTTCTAATTGTGGCTAAGTCTGAAAAGTTAATAGTTCCATCTGAGCGAAAACAGATAATAATTAAAATTAATTCAGCGGTTCGCACCACCCCCAACACTTCTTTTCCACGTCCTTTTCCCGCAGCCGCGCCTAAGATTACTCCGGGCAAATCAATAAGCTGTATATTGGCATCTTCAATTTTCATCATGCCGGGAATCGCTTTGATAGTAGTAAACTCGTATGCGGCCACTTTAGAATCGGTGCTACCTTCGGTAAGCAAATTAAGTAGAGAAGACTTTCCAACGGAAGGAAATCCAATAAAGGCTACCTGAGCGTCTCCCGATTTTTTAATTCCAAAGCCACCTTTCCCGCCTTTTTTAGAACTAGCAATACGAATCAAATCTTCGCGGAGTTTGGCAAGTTGGGCTTTAATAAAATTTATGCTTTTTTGTGTAGCTTTATTTACTTTTGTATTTGCCAACCGTTCTTCTAATTCTTTTATTCGTTCTTCGACTTTTTCGCTTTTTTGTGTAGCTTTACTTTTGCCAACCATTTCGCATACCATTTCAAAAAAATGAAGCAAAATCAAAAAATTTTTCTTAATTATTCTTGAAAAGTCTTTTATTCAAATATTTAGGTTATTCAAACAGATGAATTTTTAATTTTTAATACTTTCTTACTTTAAGATTTTTAATAATTTTCTGGATGATATCACCCGCGTATTATGGAATTGAGGGCTTTACCAGTAATTTTTTAAATAACTTCTGCGATCATTTAATTAAGACCATATTAATCGGTTAATAATTCGAAGATTCTCGGATCAAAATAATCAAAAAAAGGTAAAATGTTAAATAAACCTCCTCCAACGGCGACATTAGGGGAGCGCTCGTTTTTCAATCGTGTTAAGCATGTTTTTGGAGAGAATAACAGCGTAATGAATAACGGCGTAATTGGTTATTTTGAGCCGGATGTGGGTGGTCTCCGCCCCGATTTCCTTTTGTTATCGCCTAATTTTGGAGTAGTAGTAGTGGAAATAAAGGATTATTATTCTGCGAATCTCACGACAATTACTAAATCGGGAAATTGGAAGAAATTGGAGGACGATAAGACCACTTTAATTGAGAATCCTTTTGATCAGATTTACCAATATTGGCGCGCTATAAAGGATCGGGTTAATTATAGTCATTTTCCAGATGGAATCGATATTCCAATCACTCGAATTGTAGTTTTTAGTCAAATTTCAGGAGAGGGAGATTTAGCCGAAAAAATCCAGGGGATTGCTCCAAGTAAAATTCAATTATGCTTCAAAGAAACGCTTAGTAAAAATGAGAACTTTAAGGAATTTCTTACTGATATTTTACCTACGGATTTCAAATTACAAAAGGAATGTTTTCAAGTCCTTAGGGCAAATCTTATCCCAACATGTCGCTTACCCACTCTTAAGCAAGCAGATCTGCAAAAACATTTCACTATTGAAGATAAGATCACCCTATTAGATATAGAGCAAGAAAAGTTAGCCAGAAAAATAGGGGAGGGCCATAGGCTAATTTTTGGAGTGGCAGGAAGCGGTAAAACAGTGCTATTAATAGCCCGTGCGAGGCATTTAGCTTTAAAGCATCCAGATTGGAAAATATTAGTTTTATGTTATAATAGATTACTTAGAGATTTATTTTTTCATTTTTTAAATCCACAAGATTACGATGCCGATATAACAATCAGTACATTCCACGCTTGGGTGAGACATTATATTCTTAGTGCTAATAATGGTTTTTCGCGAATATATAGAGAAGTAGAGCAGAAAGCCGAAAAAGAAGGTAAATTCAACGAGCTTTTCCACGATGTAGTCCCGAAGATATTTTTAGAAATGTTGGACACCTCAGGGCAGGATAAGGTACTTTACGATGCGATTTTAATTGACGAAGCCCAGGATTTTGAATCAGATTGGTTTAATGGAGTCATTAAGGTGCTAAATCCCAGGACAAATTCATTATTAATTACGTACGATGGTCTTCAAGGAATTTACACCCGAAAAAGATTTACATGGTCCAGTATTGGAATTCAAGCGCGAGGGAGAGTAAAAAAATTTGAGAAATCTTATCGCGTTCCTATAGAGATTGGCATTTTAGCCCATAAATCTTTACCAAAAACGCTTCGAGATTTACTGGATAAATACGACGAATATATCTCCACAAAAGAATATGTGGGCGATCATGGTATTGTTGAAATAATTCTTTCAAATTCTCGAGACGAAGAATATAAAAGGCTTGCGAATAAAATCCATCGGTTATTAAAGCAATCCCAAGAAATCTTAGTCCTGTTTAAATATAATATGGCAAAAATCCAATACGATCATCCCTTTTTCAAACAGCTTAAAAGGTTAAACATTGAATGGAAAGAGCTAGAAAATCACAATTACGAAGTTCCTGAGTTGTTAATAGGGACAATTCACGGAACTAAAGGTTTAGAATGCGATACGATTATTATTCCTGAAGTTAATAATTATAAAACGAATAGAGATCGTCAATTATTATACGTTGCAATTACTCGTTCTCGAAAAAAATTGATTTTAAGTGCCCATAAATCTACATTATTGATAAAAAATTTTGAATCCTCACAAATTTTAGACAGCAATCCGACAGATGGGGCATAGATGCGATCCAATCAATACAAACCTATCTGTTGGAACACAAACTTTTGAATCGAGGAAATCTTGTGCGATTGTGGAATTTTCAGAGTAATTATTTAAGATAATTTCGTTAGAGGCAAGTTCTATAGAGCTATCATCAATAGATAACTCTGCTAAGGGCTCGCCATCGTAGTTGTGAACGAAAACTGCGAGTTGACCGTTTGAATATTGTTTTTTTATAATATTTGCTTCCGAGTAATTTTCTTTAATCGTTATTTCTTTAGTAATTGCCATCATTCCACTTCATTATAATTGCTTTAATTTTAATTGAATTTAAAAAGAAATATTAAAGTTAAAATAAGATTATTTTAATATTATTTAAATAAAAAAAGGCTGCGAAATTTTTGAAAATAAGAAAATAAATTTTAAAAAAATAAAAAAATAGAATTTTTTGGAAGTTTTAATTTGTATTTCACTCTTTTGGGTGGGTGCAAAATTCAGCGTTGACGATCTAAACTTACTACAATTTGTATAGAAAAATATAAAAATCAATTTCAATTCTTTACGTTATAAATTAGATTCATATCTAACTCTTAACGAGATTCCCAATGAAACGTACAAACCTTACGATAAAAGATTTGTTTGCGGACGACGCTAAATTGACCTTTTTAGTGGGCGCAGGCTGTTCCGTGGACGCTCCTTCCTGTTTGCCAGCAGGACGCGCTATGATGGACGCAATTATTAAGTATACCTGCGCCAACTCGGAAGTCGAAAAGCTCTTGGAGTTAGAACAACTCCGTTTCGAAGGCTTGGTGGAAATCGTTCGAGACAGCTTAGATCCCGAGCTTAAAATCATCGACTATTACGGCGAGTCTGACAAACCGAACGTTCAGCATTTTTTCTTAGCAGAAATGATTAAAAAGGGGCATTTTGTCTTGACCACGAACTTCGATTTCTTAATAGAATACGCTCTCCAACAATCCGATGTTCCTAGACTTGATATTGTTCCTGTAATTACTAAAACGGATTATGAAAAATATAAAGATCCTTATGAGTTATTCAAAAAAGGAAAAAGAACTATATATAAAATTCATGGTTCGACTAAAAATGTGATTACGGACGAGAACGCAAAAGATTCGCTGGTTGCCACAATTCAGGCGTTCGGTTCCAACAAGGAAGGTCTAAATGTGTTTCAAGTGGAGCCCTTCAAGCGTCCCTTGTTCGATAACATTTCAAAAGAGCGGTCTCTAGTAATAATTGGGTATTCCGGGAGCGACGATTTTGACGTAGTTCCCTCTTTGATGGTTCTCAAAGACCTGAAAAACGTTGTTTGGATTAACTATACTCCCGACGATGGCGGGAAAGAACAAATTTACGAAATTGACGATGCTATTCTAAACGAAACTGAAAAATTAGATAAAGTAAATCAGATACTCGCGGATATTTATAAAATGCGGAACGCAAATAAGGTCTATAGGGTAGACGCAAACACGACCATGTTGGTCGAAAAATTGTTAGGTGTCAAGGTAAAAGTAAGCTTGGATAATTTTTCCATAAAACCTCTGGATTGGCTCAAAAATAAAGTTAGTCCACCAGACGAATATGAGAAATATGCAATTCCCTACAAAATATACGCCGATTTTGATGTATACGACGACGCAATGCGATGCTCAAAAATAATCCTTGAAACTGCCAAAAAAAAAAAGAGTGGGGGGTGGGTGTCTACGGCTCTTAACAACATCGGATTATTATTGAAAGACAAAGGCGAATTGGACGAAGCGTTGAAGCGTTACCGGGAAGCGTTGGAAATTGACGAGCAATTAGGCGACTTGCGGGGAAAAGCCACTGATCTTAACAACATCGGATTATTATTGAAAGGTAAAGGCGAATTGGACGAGGCGTTGAAGCGTTACCGAGAAGCGTTGGCAATTCACGAGCAATTAGGCGATTTGCGGGGAAAAGCCACTGATCTTAACAACATTGGGTTATTATTGTACGGGAAAGGCGAATTGGATGAGGCATTGAAGCATTACCGAGAAGTGCTGGACATTGACGAGCAATTAGGCGACTTGCGGGGAAAAGCCACTGCTTTAAACAACATCGGATTATTATTGAGAGGGAAAGGCGAATTGGACGAGGCGCTGAAGCATTACCGAGAAGCGCTGGACATTGACGAGCAATTAGGCGACTTGCGGGGAAAAGCCACGCGGTTAAACAACATCGGG
>JAUWBH010000091.1 GCA_030605085.1 Promethearchaeota archaeon
TAATAATTTTATTAATATATGCCTCAGTTTTCATACATATCACAATAAATTTTATTGTTATTTGAAATTTTTAAAGTAATATAGATAATATAATTTAAAAATGAAATTGTTATTTGAAATTTTTAAAGTAATATAGATAATATAATTTAAAAATGAAATTGTTATTTGAAATTTTTAAAGTAATATAGATAATATAATTTAAAAATGAAATTGTTATTTGATAATTAAATAACATTCTTTATATAAAAAAGGAGTAAAACCATTTTTTAAAATATATATATTTTTTAAATTTGCATTACTCAAAAAATAAAAATTAAATAGATAAATTAATCACAATAACTCGTTTATTTAATTCTTCATATTCAATAAAAAGGCTTCATATGAAATTTATGTATAGTTTTAGAATTATCCCTGTAATAGACATTTTAAATTTTAAAACAGTTCATGCGATAAAAGGTGAGAGAACCAAATACAAACCATTAAAATCTAAATTTATAAAATCTACAAATCCCTTAGATATAATAAACATTCTTAAAAAGAACTTTAGTTTTTCTGAATTTTATATAGCAGATTTGGATGCAATTATTAAAAACAGACCTAATTTTGAAATATTATCCAAAATTTTAGAGATTTCGGAGACAAAAATTATCCTTGACCCGGGAATTACTACTAAAGACGATATTTTAACTTATTCGAGATTCAAGTTACACAAATTAATCTTAGGCTTGGAAACTATAAATGGGTATAATGTTATTAAAGAAGGATTAAAAATTTTAGAACCTGATAAATTAATTGTAAGTATCGATATGTTTAAAGGAGAAGTTATCTCAAATGTAGAAGAATTAAAAGACCAAAATCCACTCGATATTATTAATAAACTAGAGAAATATGGCATAAAAGAAATTATTCTTTTAGATTTGTTTAGAGTTGGTCAAAAAATAGGAGGGACCCCCCCATTATATATAGAAATTCGAGAACGCTTTAAAGGAGATATTTTAGTAGGAGGAGGCATAAAAAGTATTAAAGATCTAATGAAATATAATAAAAATAAATTTTCAGGAGTTTTAATTGCAACTGCATTATATGATGGGACAATTAAAGCCGAAGAAGTAAAAAATTTTAAATGATTTTTACACATCAATCAATGAAAATTACTCCAGACGATGAGACATTTAATGATTTCTTACAAGTTGGACACGAATTTTTCATTTTAATCCAGTCTACTAAATGTCCCCGATGTGCCTTTGCTTGACATATGGGACATCCAGATACTTCGTCAAAAATTTCGATATCTTTCCCACACACCACACACTTAGACTTTGATGCCGTAGTTACTCTTATAGTTTCTTTTTTAATGTCTAATATAATCACTTCTGTATTCTCTGCAGAAGGATTGATAATTTTTGATTCGCCCTCTTTTTCAACACAAAATAGAGTACCTTCTGTTTCATCTTTTTTATTTCCAACCCAAACAATTTCTCCCTTAAAATAAAGAGAACCTTGTTCATGTAGCTCTAATTTTAATCTTCGATCTTCCATAACATATGTTTGTATTACTTTTGTGTATTTTAATCCATCTAAATGTGATGTCAATAATTTAATGACTTCAAGTGGTTCTTTAAAAACGGCCTCAGTAATCTCCACTCTGGTGATTTCTTTTGGACTCATATTCTTATCAAAAATTTTAATTTTTTTTTTTAGTATTGTGAAAATATACTAAATATTTTAATTATTTTTATAATAACGAAAATTGTTTTTAAATTTTCTTTTATATTTTATCTAATGTCTCATGATTTCTTTTTAAATATCTTACTTTAATTAATTATTGGTTTACTGTAATGACTAGTCTTCAAAAATTTAGAAAAACTTAGACATATTTTTTTTACCACTTTTTCACCCTCTTTCGATTTAATTGGTCGGTCGTACGCGAGTAACATATGAACATGTCAAATTATTTGCGTATTGGAGAAATGGCTTCTTTGCTGGGCGTATGCGCGAAGACCTTAAGATGATGGGATAAATCCAATAAGTTAAATCCCGATTTTCGAATGTTGGGGAATCATAGGAGGTATAGGAGGCAATCTACGTTAATTCTTTCGAGGATAAAGCGAGACAAGTTCCGAGAAAACTAAGCGTTCGCCCTGTTTCGAAAATGTCAAGCCAAGGGCGGTTATTTACGGGCGCGTGTCCTCGTCAAGGCAGAGAAGCTCTGGAGAATTAGCGAGGCAGCTCGGAGTATTAAGAAAGCATTGCGAGGCGAAAGGATATATGGTAAGGAAATCGTATTCGGATGTAGGTTCGGGAAAATTGTATTCAGATGTAGGTTCGGGTTTATAGTTAGAAAATTATAAATTCTTCTCTGCTAATTTTTTTGAGTAGTCTTTCTCGAAACAAACGCTTCGTTCCAAAAACGATGTGTTTGAGTTTTAAGTTTAGTAACTTATTTTGCGTAGAATGAAGACTAGAATAAAGGCCTTTTAGTCGCTTATCGTATTTGTTCGCTTTCTTAACGCTCTCAATCTTTTCTTTGATGGTTTCTATTTTTTCGGTCATTCTTTATTTTCTATTTTCGAGCCAAATTATTTGCTGGTCGAGTTTTTGGAAGATTTCGGCTACAATGGTGTTCACATAGGGATTAATGTGACACTTTTCCATTAACGCTTTGCGGATTCTCTTATCTTCTTCATTGCGTATTTCTTGTTTTTCTTCCTTACTCAATTTTTCTCTCTCTTCGTTCCAATTGTTAGGATTTTCCTTTCCGTTGAAAAGTGTCTTGTATCCTATTTTTTTCATTCTATTATAAATCGTGAAAATTTCGTGTAGTTTTTTTTCTTGCGATTTGGTCGGATATATCCGAAACTTTTTAGTTTGTATCATTTTACTACTTTTGAGAGGCATCTTTTTATTTCCATTAACTTTCTTCACATTATTTAATTGCATTCTCGAATTTATATATAGACGAAACTTAATAATTTACTGATTTCCTCAATCCTTTTCACTAATTTGTCTTATCAACATTCATAATTAATTACCATAATTATTATATATAAAGGAAAGATTTTGCTAATTTTTTGGACAATATAATTAATTGTCGTCCTCGTCACTCTCATCTTCTTCTATTTTTTCAATGGATTCTATTACTTTTGAAAAATCTAAGTATGTGCTAAGAAACTCGTAATTTTCGTTTTTAATGTCCGAAAGTATCGAATCTATTTTCTATTTAACCATGTCTTCGATGAACTCCTCTAGGGTCCAATAAATTATATCCCAATAATGCTCAACTGCATTAGAAATCAAAGAACGGAACGATCCCTTAAATCTGTATAATCCCTCGTTGATTTGACTCGAATTTCCGTCAATTTGGACACCATTCAATTTCGACAAGTCGTAATATCCTATAAGAATGAGAAAAGTCTCGATATATAAATCATAAATCTTTAAGTTACCAACGATACTTTATGTTCACCTTATATGACTTGTAACAAACGATTGTCGCCTATGAATCAAGAATGACACCAAAAAAACCCTATGTATCTTGTTTATGTATACGAAAGTTTGAAACCAATCACTTCACGACGAAAAACAAACATTAATATACGAAAATAAATTAAAAAAAAGTGTTTATGGACAATAAAATTAAATTATTAGTGAGTCCGAGAAATTTAGAAGAAGCTAAAGTATGCGTAAAATCTGGAGTCAATTATATTGATTGTAAGAACCCAGAGGAAGGATCCCTTGGCGCAAATTTTCCTTGGATAATAAAAAGTATGAAAGCCCTAATCCCTGCTGACAGTACTCAACTTTTAAGCGCTACTATCGGGGATTTTCCAAATTTACCGGGTTCTGCTTCGTTAGCCGCATTAGGTGCAGCTGTATCGGGTGCCGATATAATTAAAGTAGGTTTAAAGGGACCAAAAAATGAAACCCAAGGTATTAATTTAATGAATAAAGTCATAAAAGCAGTGAAAAGCTATGATAGAAAAATTAAAATAGTGGTAGCGGGATATGCCGATAAATCGAGAATGAAAAGTTCACCATTTTTTTTAACAATTCCAATTATCGCAGCAAAATCTGGTTCTGATATAGCTATGCTCGATACATATATCAAAGATAGCAAAAGCTTGTTTGACTTTTTAACTGTAGATGAATTAATTACATTTAAAGAGAAAGCGAAAGAATTAAATCTTAAGGTTGCTCTCGCAGGTAATTTAAGGAGGAAAGATCTTTCTAAAATTAAACAAATCTCCCCCGATATAATTGGAGTTAGAAGCGTAGTTTGTGAAAGATTTGATAGAACTAATGGAAAAATAAAAGCAGAACTTATAGATATGTTAAAAACAGAATTATATAAATAAATTGTTTTATAATGGACGCTCATTTAAAAATTAAAATTGCTGATAAAGAAGATTTATTCGATTTAAGGCTTTGTGCTAAAGAATTTCTAGATTTTATTGAAGACTTTAAAAATAAATTTTTAAATAAAATATATATCGTTTTAACTGCTTGTTATGACAAAATTTTAGCAGGAATTTTAGTTTCGGAAGATAAAAGCCATAAGATCGATTCATTAGAAAAAATAGTCCCCGTTGTATATTTACATTTGCTATTCGTAAACTCAAAATTCCGGAATAACTCTATTGGTAGAAATATATTGGATTATTTCCTCTCTCTTCAAAAACAAAGAGGAATTGCCGCTATTTATGTAAAATTACCTCAAAAATACAAAAAGGGTATTAAATTTTTTCAAAAAAATGATTTTGACATAGTTAGTAAGGATGGAAATAAAATAATTCTAGAATTGAATCTTTGGAATGATTATGGAATAAGAAATTGCAATTTAATTGGTGATAACGAATTATTCTTTAGTTAGATTTAAACAAAGAAATTACTTGGAAAATTAATGAATTTTTTAATAATAAAATTTGGAAACAAGAGTTCTACCTTCAATAATTTAAAAGAGTGTGAAATCTATAAAAAAAGAATTTAATTAAATTATATTCAAATCCTCTTATTTTAAAGATTTTGACTTTAAAGTTGCTGCTTCAACGGCACTGATCAAGGTAGATCTTAGTTTTCCTTTCTCTAACTCGTGCAAAGCCGTAATTGTTGTGCCTCCTGGAGAGGTAACCATATCTTTTAATACACCGGGATGTTTATTAGTTTCTAAGAACATTTTTGCTGAGCCAAGAATGGTCTGAGCAGCTAGTTTCAATGACACATCTCTTGGCAACCCCATTTTAACACCTCCATCTGCTAGAGCTTCAATAATTATAAAAATATAAGCAGGTCCACTCCCTGATAAACCAGTAACGGCATCAATATGTTTTTCTTCTAACTCTACTACTAACCCTACTGAACCTAATAACTTTTTCACGAATTCTAACTCATCTTTACTTACGTTCTCATTTGAGGCTAACGCAGAAGCGCCCTCACCTACCAATGCGGGTGTATTTGGCATAACTCGAATTATTCCGAGGTTCTTTTTTATATGATCTTCTATATATGCGATAGAAATTCCCGCTGCTATAGAAATAATTGTTTTATCTTCTTTTAATACTGCTCCAATTTCTTTTAAAACTCCACCTATTACTTGAGGTTTAACGGCGATCAATATGTATTTTGAGTTTTTTACTAAATCTTCATTACTTCTTGCTTTTTCTACATTAAATTCTTTTTTACGATTTTGAAGTACATCTTCATTAATATCATAAATAAAAGTTTGTTCTGGTTTTAGGATATTTGAACTTAATATGCCATTTAAAAGAGCCGTACCCATATTGCCAACCCCGATAATCCCAAGCGTTCTTAAATCACTCATCTAATATAATCACCCAAATTTACTTGTTTTTCTTATTTAATATTAACAATGATATTTAATATGTATAAAACTATTGCTTTTAATTAAAATTAACTAGAATCATCTTAAAAAGAAAGTTAATTCAGATCCTCCTTCTTTTTTTTATATAAAGAAGCTTAAAGAATCTTTATCCGGGATATATTTAAATACATGCGAACGCAAAAAATGTGAATTAGCAAAGAAAAAATTAAAATCTCTGAAATAATTGAGTGCATTTTAAAGTTTAAATAATGAATCAAAAATTAAAAATCTTTCAAATGTTAACGACAAAAATTCTATCTATATCACCTCGAAATTTGTTGGAACGTAAAGAATTTGCGAAAATGGTCAAAAATAGCAATTCTTTCGTCGAAAATGGACAAAAAAGCGATTGTTCATTCCAAAAGTATCACTCCATCGCTTCCGACGTTAAAAGAATTGATATAGCCACGATTATTGTCGGCTTTAAATTAATGATTTTTAAATTTCAGTCAAAAAGAAAAAATCAAAAATACACTCAATTATTAGTTCTTTATTTGTCATTTAACTCTTAATATTCGGGGATAATTGCTATTAATAGATAAATTAAATATTTTTATGTCAGGTTTAAACGATTCAAAAACTTCAATCATTTTCTTAACATCTTTCTTGTATCCAACAGCATAAACGGAGCGCCCTAATTGATTCATACTAGCACCAATAACATCCAATTTGTTTAAATTATACATTAATTCTTTAGTTTTTTCTAAATTCAAGATATCCAGAATGTTGGTGTTTTCTACAAAATCGATAGATGCTTTTATAAATGTTTTCATATTTGGTTTATTAATTAATTTTTTTAAAGCTATTCGACCTGCCTCCTTTATTTTTGAACTTAAAGATTTAGAATTTAATATTGTTTTTGTATGAATCATTCCAAATGTGCCGCAAATTATTTTTATACCTGAAGGTACATTAATACGTTCAAAATTACATGGATATCCTGGTTCTTTTAACATGCATAAACCTCTACTTAACTGCCCGCATACAGTACCTAGGCCTGTCTTATTTATTACTTCTGATATATGAGCAATTCTCCCTCTTTCTTTGTAAGATAAATTAAGATTTAATAAATAATTTAGACCAAAAATTGTACCTAAAGCCCCAGAACCACTAGCGCCATACCCACATCCAACGGGCAAATCAAAAGTATGATATATCCTCATTTTAAATGAATGTTTTAGATACTTTTTAATATAATCAATTATATAAAAGGTCGTTTCAGCTTTTTGATTAAATTCTTCGTTATTAATAAAAATTTTACAATCAAACTTTTCATTTTTCTTAAGATAATTAATAAGGATATTTGTTTTGCCTACAGCACTAAGACAGAATCCTGCCCCTCGACTACCGACCCTTTCTGGATCCTTAATCTTAACACCATCGATTTCATTGACGATCTCGAAAAAACCAGAAATTCTATGTGGAACTTCAACTATTACTTCATTATTTTTATTCGACATAATTCATAAGTAACTTAATTTATCTAATAAACTATATATTAATAAAAAGAAAAATGAATTAAGATTTATTATGAAGCGGAATATTGTATTAAAATTGGGAGGCTCATTACTATTTACTAATGGTAAAATTAATGTACAAAAAATTTCAGAATTTTGTGATATCGTCAAAAACAATCAAAATTTTGATTCACTTATCATTGTTAGTGGAGGTGGTATAATAGCTCGCAAATATATTAATGCTTTGAGATCTTTCGATGGAAATGAAGCGCTCTGTGATATATTTGGAATTGAAATTTCCCGAATTAATTCTAAGTTAATAATTGCCTGCTTAGGTGATTTAGCATTTCCACAAGTCCCAAAATCAATTGAAGAACTGTCTATTGCTAAGCTTTCCAACAAGATTATTGTAATGGGAGGCCTACAACTCGGGCAATCTACGAGGGCCGTCAGCGCTGAAGTTGCAGAATATATTACTGCAAACGACTTAGTTATTCTTACGGATGTTGATGGTATTTACGATAAAGATCCAAAAAAATTCAAGGATGCTAAATTATTAAGAAACCTTACATATAATGAATTACAAGAGTTGATCTTAAAATCTTCTGGAAACAAACAAGCAGCTGCGGGAGAATATCGCGTATTTGATACTGTTTCATTGCAAATTTTAAAACGAAGTCAAATTAAAGCAATTGTAATGAACGGTGTAGAACTTAACGAATTTAAAAAATTCTGGAATGGAGAAAAAAACATAATAGGAACGATTATTTCGAACTAAAAAGATATCAAAAATTATTTTAATCTTTATTATTTAATATTCTTAGTTCAAATCATTATTAAAATTGAAAAAAGTATGTCTCAATCCTCTTGGAAAGAACAAATTAAAAAAAAATGGGGCCCTCATGTTCATTGTAATATCTGCGGAAAAGCAATACCCCCTGATAAAAAATTTTGTGCTCAATCATGTAGGGATAAATATCTAGGGTACGAAATGAAACAAAAAAAGAAAGGGAGAATACAAATGATTTTCCTTCTCGGGATGCTCGTTATGATGTTTGTATTTATGTTTGTACTATTTAGATTTTAAACCTAGTAAACTTTAAATATTCTATAAAGCAGGGATAACCAAGCTTGGTCAACGGTGCCGGACTCTTTTGAGAAAATAGAATTCTCATAAGCTGGACTCAAGATCTGTTTACTATTATTTCCGTTGATTTATGCAATCCCTGATGAGATATCCGGTCTCATAGGAGTACGTGGGTTCGAATTTTACTCCCTGCACTTAAAAAAATGTACATAATTAAGAAATATAGTATTACCTTAGTCCTATTTTAACTTTATTAGGAGAAAGAAAATAAAAAACTAATGAGAGATAGATACGATAACGATAAATTATTTTACGATCCTAATCTTTATTTTTTTCGACTATCTCAGTCAATATCTCATTTAAAAAATTCACTAATGGCTTTACAATTTGTTCTTCTTTTTTTTTTATTTTTAAAAAGAGTAATAGTAAAACAGGTGCTTTTAGAATGTGAGAGACTTTTTCAGCAATCAATTTACTGAGTAATTTTTTATTTACACCAAACAAGTTGTAAGACGCAGTTGTTGATTTTAACCCCTCGATTAAAGGTGGGCTGCCTAAAGTCACAGTTCCGATACCCATATCTTTCTGATCAGAAATAAGCAAAAGGTAACTTTTATGTAGTTTAAAAATTGTTAGATAAATCTGTATATCGTCAATATTCACGTCTCTCTCTATTATTAACTTCATTTTATTTATGATTTTTAGAATTTATAATAAATAGTTGAATGAATTGCTTAAAGCTTTGCTTCTTTCATAGCTTCGTTAACATCGTAATCCTCATGAACAATTAAATAAAGTGCCCTTACAACTTTTGTTGGTTCTTCGGCTTGGAACACATTTCTTCCATATGCTACTCCCGTCCCTCCTACTTCTATTGATTGTTTGGTTATATCTAAAATTCCTTTAATCCCTGCCTTTTCCCCTCCTGCGATTATTACAGGGGCCATACATCCTTCTACTACCTCTTTAAAAGAATCAGGATCCCCCGTCCAGTTTGTTTTTACAATATTCGCACCCAATTCGGCGGCAACTCGCGCAGCTATCTTAACAACCTCCACATTATGCTCATCTTCTATATTCTTTCCTCTGGGGTACATCATTGCTAATAGTGGCATACCATACTCTCTACATTCTCTCGAAACCATTCCTAAAGTTTCAAGCATTTCTGGATCTGATTTTGTTCCAATATTTATATGAATCGATACACCATCAGCACCTAATTTAACCGCTTCTAAAACTGTATTTACTAAAACTTTATAATTTGATTCCGGGCTTAACGAAGTTGATCCTGATAAATGTAAGATTAATCCAATATCAGGACCGTAACCCCTATGGGCATACAATGGAATTCCAATATGACCTAATACGGCATTTGCTCCTCCTAAGGCAATTTGATTTACTATGTCTCCTAAATCTTTTTCAATTCCTTTAATAGGACCAACATTAAGGCCATGATCCATTGGTATAACGATTGTTCGATTATTCTCTCTATTCATTATTCTTTCCAATCTGATTTTTTTACCTATAAAGCCAGAAATTAAAAATTCACCTTTTATTCCTTAAATTGACTTCTATTTGACAACACTTAATAAATTAAGTGTATTTAAATATTATTAAAAATAAAGTTATGGATTTTAACAGTGTCAAATATTGCATCAAAAAAAGAACAAAAGACTTCCGATCTTAATTTCCTTACATGCTACAATTGCGGAACAAAAATTATGGATGGGGCAATTAAGCTTTGTCCTAACTGTCATATAATTCTAGATCCTAATAATTATATAAAATGGAAGTTATCTTGGTGTGGATTTCTCTGTACTTTATGTCTAATACCTATTTTTATTGTAATTTTAGTAATTGTATTTTAAAGTTAAGAAAATTAAAATTTAATTAAATTTAAAATTTAGACACCCAAAATAAAGCTCTTTTTAGGATTATAAAGGAAACAATCCTGGAAATTCAAGGCCCGTTGTTTCTGGAAAACTACACATAATGTTCATACATTGAATAGCGTTTCCAGCAGTTCCTTTTGTTAGGTTATCAAGTGCGCACAATACAACAATTCTGTTAATATTATCATCTATCTGAAACCCTACATCAGCAAAATTTGTACCGATAATTACCTTCGGATCTGGTAATCTAAATATCCCGGCTTTTTGATTTATTAATCTTATAAATGGTTCGTTTCTATAAGCTGTTCTATATGTTTTAAATAAAATTTTTTCATTCATTTCTATTGAATCATCGAAAAAAACATGAGATGTAGATAAAATTCCTCTCACTAAATTAACACCATGCGCAGAAAATCCAACTTTAACCTTTTTATCTGTGTTTCCATTTGATTTTAAAAGCAGAGATAGTTCTTGTTCTATTTCCGCAGTGTGACGATGTCCCGTCATTTTGTAGGGACGAATACTATTAGCTCTTATTGGATGATGGGTTGATTCGTTGAAACTAGCTCCAGAACCAGAAGAACCCGTTTTTGAATCAACAATAATGTTATTTACTTGAATTAGACGGTCTTTAATTAAAGGATATAATCCATAAATCGCACTTGCTGCGTGACAACCCGCTACGGCCACTAAGTTTGCCCTCTTAATTTCATCGCGATGAAGTTCTGGTAACCCATAAATTGCCTTTTCAAGTAAATCTGGATGAGAATGTACTTTTTTATAATATTTTTGATAAATTTCTTTATCTTTTATCCTAAAATCTGCGCTCAAATCGATAACTTTTAAACCTGCATCTAATAACTCTGGAACCATATCTTGCGAAATTTTATGTGGGACCGCTAAAAATAAAATATCGCATTTATTTTTTGCTTTTTCTACTTCAAATACTTCAAATTTTATATTAGAAATTCTTCGAAAATTTGGATAAATGGAATGAAAATATTTTGAAACTAACCTTCGAGAAGTTATATACGTTAAATTAACTTTAGGATGGAAACTTAATAGTCTAACAGTTTCTCCGCCCGCATAACCACTTGCGGCAATAACTCCAACATCCATGATTTTCAATAATTTTGAAAAAATTATAAACTTATCGTTAAATTTATAGGGTAATTAAATAAAAAATATTCAATAATGAATCTAATTGCTTTTGAATCCTAATATCATTTTAACAAAGATTATCTTACTTTAAAATAGGATGTGCTACTTATATAATGTATATTTTTTCAAGAATTATACAATTCAAACGAATGTTTTTTAATGAATAAGATTTGTGAGTCAAACACCGAAAATCTGTCTTAATTCACTGTAAATTCTTGATAACTCAGAAATTATCTGCGCATTGTTTTGCTGCAAATAATAACTAACATAACCCGAAAGACCATCAGCGTCCTTAATCCAATCGAGAAAGGATTGAATCTCACCCTTTAACTGTGGATCAACACTAGGCCCTGCCGAAGCGGCTGCAGGAATGGATTTACCCAATTGAGTATTTGGATCTATGTATGATGAATTAGAGCTCAAAGCACTTAAACATCTTGCAGCTTCCATATATGCGTGATTCATAGGACCATCTGGCTCAACATATGCAATTACTTTATGTTCTTCGTCCTTTGCCCCTATTATATGACCTTGTCCTTTAATTGATGTCGCAACTAATCGTTCAGAAGTGCATTGTAATAAAGAATATTTTACTCCCGAAATCATTACAAATTGGGCATTCATGGAGGACCAACTTGATAACATTTTATCAACATCAGCACTTACATCCCAATTATCTGTAGAATAGATAATTTGCCTTCCTTGTAATACAACAGCTGCGATAATAGAAGGTATAGATTGCATTAAATTATATATAACAGTTGCGGGATCTAATGGCATTTTATTATTTCCTTATTTTGTAATATTATATATCAATAATAGTAAAAATGCAAGATAATAAAGTTTCGTATAAATAAAATATATACTTAAATGATTTAATTTCTTCAATTTTAATTTTAAAAATAATTTTGAAGAAATCTATCTATTTCTATTTTTTATATTAATGGTCCCAAATTTTTGCTTATCTCCGATTGTTCGAATATTTTCCCGACT
Source organism: Promethearchaeota archaeon (assembly GCA_030605085.1). The sequence continues at coordinate 12,469 of JAUWBH010000091.1, forward strand.
AGCGTCCTCAAATAAAACTTTACCGTCAAAATAATTCTTATGTAGATGATCTCCTTTTTTTAATTGTTTCAAATGATTTTTTAAATCACTTTCTTTTTTAAACAATTTTCCGCAAATAGGGCAACTTGGAGACGCCTTTACTAATAATCCTTTTGGATTTTTTACAATTACATGGTACTTATTTCGTTTATTTTTCGTTGAAACACTCTTACAAATATGTCTTATTACCTTTCCATAAATAGGATATTCAAAAAAAACTTTACATCCGTGTGTACATTCCCAATAAAACACATTACCCCCACATTTCGGACACGATGTCTGAAAAGAACGATAATGACAATGTTTACCGTGGGTATTGTAAAAAGGTCGCATTACATGAAAGGAAAGAATGAGATTATTAAAATCTTTTGATTAAGAATAACAAGTTAAAAATTAGATTAAAATCCGATATAATGTGGGGATTATAATTTGGACTTAAAATTTTTCAATTTTAAAGGGAATTTATATTTTATGTCCCGACAAAAATAATCTATACATTTCTTCATTTTAAATTTAAAATATACCGATCAAAAAATATCGTAATTATTAACTGATAATTCTTTAAAACGCAAACATTTAAATGTACGAAAATAATTATAGGACTTAAGGAATAGAATTTTTAATGGGTGGATATAACATTGTCTCAAAAAGAATTAAATTTTTGTCCAGAGTGCAGCAACAATAATTTGATCTTAGATGAATCTCGAGGGGAGATCATTTGTAACACATGTGGTTTAGTGTTAAATCAAAGAATTATAGATTCTGGACCCGAATGGCGTGCGTTCTCTTCAGAAGAAGCAAATAGAAAAGTACGAGTGGGTGCACCAACAACTCTTACTCTACACGACAAGGGATTATCAACTATGATAGGATGGAAAAACAAAGACGCTTTTGGAAAATCTATTAGTCCAAAAATAATGGCTGAAATATATCGCCTAAGAAAATGGCATGTTAGAACAAGAACAAATAAATCTATTGATAGAAATTTAGCTTATGCTATGAATGAATTAGATAGATTTTCTTCTCAATTAAATTTATCAAAAGATTTAAAAGAATCAGCAGCTCATATTTATAGGAAAATGGCAAATAAGAATCTTATTCGAGGGAGGTCTATTGAGGCCATGTTAATTGCTTCTATATATGCTGCATGCAGACTAAATTGCGTTCCAAAAACTTTAGATGATTTTATAGAATTTGCTTCTGTTGATAAAAAAAAGATCGCCAGATGTTATAGGTTAATTCTTAAGGAACTTAATATAAGTATGAAAGTGTCTTCACCCATAAATTTTATTCCCAGATTTTGTGCTGAGCTTAAACTCTCTGGAAGTACACAGAATCGAGCCGCAGAGATATTAAAATTAGCAAAAAAATATCGTATTACCGCTGGGAAAGCACCGACAGGTCTTGCGGGAGCTGCGTTATATGTGGCTGCAATACAAGAAGGAGAACGGCGAACACAAAGAGAAATTTCTATAACAGCAGGTGTAACTGAAGCTACTATTCGTAATCGTTATAAAGAACTCATAAATCAATTAAGATTACAAAATCAGATTGCTTTATAAATTTTTTTTATATCAAATTTATATTTAAAACTAAAAACAAAAAATTTAATTAATTCTCTAGATTAATTAGATTAACTAATCTGATTAAATAAACATGTTTGTGTGATGTGATCAAAATTAATTATGTATGTGCTAGAAAATCTTGCGGAAAAGATGTGAGCAAAAAGGAGTTAAATGCCCTACCTGGGATAAAATATGCACGGTTTATGTGAACATATCTATAATGTAGCCACTGTGGTTTCCGTATTTTGTACAAAAAGCGCCCTGATGTAATTAAAAGAATCAAAGTTCGCTAATTTTTAAAGAAACATAATAACTCGAGAATCCATACCATATCTCAGAGTAACTTTAATTTTTAATTAAATATATAAAGATTTTCGTTTATCATCTGTACTATTTACAACTTGAAACGCATCAAGATCCTTTTCCAATTGATCTCTCTTCTTTTTAAGATTTTTAGTTATTGTATCAATATTTTTTAAAGAATATTTATCGTTAATTGGTAAAGTAAACGATTTTTTAATCATATCTAAAAGAGTTATTGACGCCTTTAAATCAGTTATATCTTCATTAATTATCGCCAAATTATCAGTTTTTGCTAGTAAAACCATTCCTTCAATATTAAACCGTGCTTTCGCTAAAGTTGGGATTAGACCATTAGCACCTATAATCACTCCCTTTTCAATTTTCTCACATTTATTTTTCATTAAAAAATCTTGGAGCAACTCACGGTTAGTGGATGTTGCATAAATTTTTGGAACTTTTGAATTAATCTTTTGACTGCTGACTGGATAACCGCCGAGGGAAATTACACATTGAACTCCATATTCATTGATTATTTCTGAAAGGATATTAGAAATTCTGTAAATCCCACGTGGTGTCAGGCTCTGCGCATCTGCAGTTATTAAAATGATATCCCTTAATTCATTGGGATCCTTCCAAAATAGAATTTCTGCTTTAGGCGCAGCTAAAAGACTGTTATCGACTATTGCGCCTGCGGGATAATCGTCAAATATTATTTCTAAATATAATTCTGCCTTAAGTTGTCCTATTAACGAATCTATTGCGAATTTACCAATATCTGCGATACCTGGCATCCCCAAAAAACAAATAGGGTCAATAAAATCTCCATCTGAAACATGCTTATGCTTTATAATACTTATTCCATCCTTATTTATACTACTATTATTAAGAGATGATGATCTCATAAAAAAAGATAATTTCTTTCCTCATAAAAAATAGTATGTTATCTGAGTAGGCACAAGAAGTAATGATTTATATATTTCAAAAGGAATACTTAGATAATATTGACAATGATTGATAATAATGATATCTACAGAATATGATAAATACAACAAAATTGAAGTATTATAACATCTAACCATGACATGCTTAAACTATAAATGTTTGAAATGTGGTAATTGCTGTTACGATGTCCCAAGGACCGTAGACATTCCCGCATATAAAAGAATACCTCTCTATCCTGAGGAGGCTGAAGTGTTAATTGAAATTGCAAAGAAAAATGGAATTGATTTTAAAGTTATAGAAGACTTGGTTTTTCTTGATAAGAAAAATAAAAAGATTCTCGTGGTAACCTACCGAATTCGATTGGATAACGAAAATAAATGTTGCCCTTTTTATAACTCTAAAATTGGTTGTATGGTTCACGAAGTAAAACCTTTATCATGTCAAGCTTATCCATTATCGTTAAAACGTATAGATGCTTTTAATTTTGAAATTAGTATTGATTCGTTATGTAATTTTGTGATTCAGAATTATGAGGAATTGAAGAATTCTGACTTAAATAAGATAAAACAAATTTTTAAACAAGAATACCCAAAAGCATTAAATCATTTAAATAAAAACAAAAAAATAATGCTAGAGATCAGGAAATTAGAATACGAGAAAAAAATTGAGATCTATCGAGAAGTAAAGATTATAGAGTTCAATAATTTTTTAAAAGATTGGGAAAGAGAGGAGTTAATTGTATGAAAAATTTTTTATCATTGCTTTCGGGAGGATTAGACAGTCCAGTCGCTGCTTACTTAATGATTAAAAATGGCTTTAATCCGATTTTTCTCTCATATTTAACTTCAGACGATAATAACCATTCTATGAAAAAAAAAATTGTTAACATAGTCCAAATCTTATCTAAATTCGTAGATAATAAAGTTAAATTATACTTTATAAATCACGATCCTAATTTAGAGACATTTAAAGGAAGATGTGCTAGAAAATTGACTTGCGTATTATGCAAAAGGTTAATGATACGAATAGCAAAACAAATTGGTCAAATTGAAAATACAAATCTTATCGTTACAGGTGATATTTTAGGAGAACAAGCTAGCCAAACTATCAGCAATCTATTCGCTTATAATGATTTAGTTCAAGATGTGGTTTTAATAAGACCACTTATTGGATGGGACAAACTCGATGTCATAAAGTTAAACGAAAAGATTGGATTGTATGAGATATGCTCTAAAAGTTCGGCAGGTTGTCAATATAATCCTCAATATCCTGAAACACATGCTAAACCAAAAGAAGTAATAGATGCGGAATCTCGAATAATTATTAATAATTTAGTTGAATTGGCTCTTAAAAATGTCGAAATTTTAATCCTCTAATTTTAAATCACTTACAAAACCTCTAAATTTACGGTCTTCCAATTTCCTTTCTTGAAAATTATTTAAAGCTTCACAAATAACTTGGGCTAAAATATGTTTACAAAAATTCCTTTTTTTTTTAATTACAACGCTATTATAAAAATCGTGGCAGCCACAATATAATTTAGGATATATTAAATATTCATTATTTTCTCCCATTGCAATCCAAACAATTCTATTTGATGGCTGACAAATATATTTTGTAATTCCTCTCTTTATAACCTCTAAAACATCAGGAGATTTATTAGGAAAAATAGATTCTAAATACTTAACTAAATCTTCGTCAATTAAACCCTTCTTTTTAATTATTGAGTAAACTTCTGATAATAAATCTTTTGACGATTGCATTCTATTATATATTATAGGTCATAAATAAAAAGGATCATCTTAATTTGTACAAAATTTTATATCTTCCTACAAGGTATTTTCCATCAATATCTGGTGCTGAATTTTATCTCCAAAGAATGGCAGAGATATTAAGCTCCAAATACGATTATGAAATAGATATTTTTTGTTCTAACGCAATTGACTTCAAAGCATTAAGAGATTCTGAAGGAAAATCAATAAAATCTAACGATAAGTATTTTAAAAGAGTAAATAATCTAATTATTAACAGGATTCCGATAGATTATGAAAAATCTTTGGAACAAAAAATAAATTATATAAAAAGTATAAATGCTTTTAAATCATTAAACTTATCCGATGACTGCTTAAAAGAATTGTTAAAAAATGGTCCTTATTTGAAAGATCTCATTGAAGATTTCTTAAAATGTGAAAAAATACATTATAGTATTATCCATACAACGTTTTTTCCATATTTTAATTTAGTTATTGCCCTTATTTTAGGAAAATTATTTAAAGTTTCTGTTATTATTACTCCCTTTTACCATTTTTCAAATCCCAGATATGGAAAAACGGCATCAACTGAAATATTAGCAAAATTTGATAAAATAATAGCTTGTACATATCTTGAAAAAAGTTTTTTAATTAATAATTTAAAAATTTCAGAGGAAAAGATTAAAGTTATTCCAATGGGAGTTGACTTTGAAATATTTGATGGCATACATAAAACAAAATTTATAAATTTTTATTTTAAAAAGAAATTTTTTAAGAAAAACGAAAAAAAATTTAAAATGGTGTTATATTGCGGGTATAAAAATTATGAAAAAGGCTCAATTTCAATTTTAAAAGCAATTCCTTATATTATAGAAAAAATTAAAAAAGTCTATTTTGTATTTATTGGTCCACCAACAATAGCTTTTAATAGGGAATTATCTAAAATTCAAAAACTCAAAAACACAAGAATTATTAATTTTACGCCAGATAATTTAACTGGCTACTACGATAAAAAAAAATTAACAGCATTCGAAGAAGCCGATATTTATCTCATGCCAAGTCGCTCTGATGCGTTTGGTATTGCCTTCCTGGAAGCCTGGGCATCTGGAAAACCGGTAATTGGAGCGAATATTGGTGCTACACCTGAAGTAATAAGTGATAATATTGATGGACTGTTGGTAGAATTTGATAATCCTGAAGATATTGCAGAAAAAGTAGTAAAACTTTTGAAAAAAAAGAGATTAAGAAAAAAATTAGGTTCAGCAGGTCAATATAGAGTTAAAAATTATAACACTTGGGATCTCATTGCTAAAAATACTCATATCTTATATCAAAATATAGTAGATATTGACAACAAGAAAAGTGAAAATTAATGAAAAAAATCGCTGGAAATCCCTATCTAACAAAAGAAAAAGATATTATTTTAATCGATTCCATCCAATTTGACAAAATTTTAAAATAATATGCCACACCTATTATGATTTTCTTAGAAAACAAAATTAGAGACAATATTAAAACATTTAAGGATATATTTAGTTCTGTGTTTAAAAATTTTAAATTTTATTATTCATTTAAAGCAAATTTTCTCCCTAAAGTCTGTGAGGTTGTATGTTCCGAAGGAATAGGAGCAGAAATTATAGGATTACCAGAACTGAAATTAGCTTTAAGAATTGGCTTTCCAGCGGAAAAAATTATTATAGGTGTTCCTTATTTGTGCGATACTAATTTACTAGAAGAATATATCCACATTATCAAACTTTAATTAATAAACATAATTGATATCTCCATGAAGAAGCTAGCAGGAAATCCTTATTTAAAAAAAGAAAATAATAAAATTTTGATTGATTTAGTTCCCATCGATGAATTTTTAAAAAAATCTCAAACTCCCATAATGGTATTTTTAGAGAACAGGATTAGAGATAATATTAATACTTTTAAAAATGTTTTTAGCTCTGTATTTAAAAATTTCTCATGCTATTATTCTTTTAAAGCAAATTATCTCCCTGAAATTTGTAATATTGTATCTTCTGAGGGAATTGGTGCTGCAGTTGTAGGATTACCAGAACTTATATTAGCTTTAAAAATAGGTTTCCATCCTAGTAAAATTTTAGTAGGGGGTCCTTATTTGCCAAATGAACTCATTGAACGAAGTATTCAAAATCAAGTAAAAGAAATCATCGTCTATAATGTAAATGATTTGAATAAAATTAATATAGTAGCTAAAAAATATAATCACATTCAAGATATTTGTATAAGAGTGAATTCTCAAAAATATAATAGTAAATTAGGAATCATATTAAATAAAGAAAACTTATCTAAGTTAAAAAATAAGATTAATAATTGTCATCATATTAAAGTTAATACAATATTATCCCATTATACAACTCAAATGAATAATTCTGAACAATTCAAAAAAAACATAAAAGCTATTGTCGAAAATTTAAAAAATTTAATAAAAATTGGGATTGATGTTAAGAAAATAAACCTTGGTAGAGGATTTCCTGAAGCAACTGTAATGACTCAAAAACAGTTAAAAAATATTGCTCTCGATATAAAAAAAACTTTCGAAGAATTCAATACCTTTTATAATTCTATATATTTTGAACCTGGTCGATATTTTGTTGGAGATGCTGGGTTATTTATAACAGAAATTATTAAAGTTAGTAGTGATCGTTGGGTCTTTTTAAATATTGGAAATCATATATGTCCGAGATTTGCTAAATGTTCTTTAAGATTTTACAATATATCTCAGATCGACAAAGCTCATAAATATAAAATGTCATTTTTAGGAATCCTTCCTACTGATCAGGATGTGTTAGTCAAAGATTATTTTTTTACTAAAAATTTAAATGAAGGAGATAAAGTTATGGTAACCAATGTTGGAGCGTATACATTGACATTTTCCAATCGTTTCCCTTATGCTTTACCTAAAATCTTTTTTGTAAAGGATAATAGTTTTAAACTTGTTTTTAATCCGTCCATTAATCACGATTTTTCTATTAATTGAAGGAGTGAAAAATTTTAAAAAATAGCTACTAAAAGATGATATCCGGATATCACATAAGTTCTAATTCTTGTTTGGCTCTTTATCATTATAAATAACATTGAGTTAAACTAAAATGTGATTTAAAAATATGGAGTCATTTATTAGAAATGCGAGAAATAGAGTGATTAATAGACCAGATCGTGAAAATATAGGTTATGCTAACATTAAAATAATTGGTTGCGGGGGTGCTGGAAATAATACTATTGATCGATTGATGAAAATCGGTATTGATGGGGCTAAATGTATTGCTATAAATACTGATCGACAACACCTTGATATGATTGATGCTCATATAAAAATATTAATCGGAGAAAATTTAACAAGAGGACTTGGTGCTGGAGGGGACCCAGAAATAGGAAAAGCGGCGGCTGAAGAATCTAGAGAAGACCTAACTAAAGTTTTAAGAGAATCAGATTTAGTGTTTATTACTTGTGGGGAAGGTGGTGGAACTGGAACAGGGAGTGCACCAATAGTTGCTGAAATTGCAAAACTTGAAGGCTCAATAGTGGTTGGAGTAGTAACGATTCCTTTTAAAACCGAAGTTGGACGTATTGAAAAAGCGAAAGAAGGATTAAATCATTTAAAACAATTCGCTGACACATTAGTAGTAATTGATAATAATAGGTTATTAGATATTGCTCCGGATCTTCCGATCGTAGAAGCTTTTAGTGTTGCTGACGAAGTTTTAGCAAGTATGGTAAAAGGAATTACTGAAACGATTTCTTTGCCCTCTTTAATTAATCTGGATTTTGCAGATGTAAGGACTATATTAAGTACAGGAGGAGTAGCAATTGTTGGTGTTGGAGAATCAAATGGAAAAGAAAATCGAGTAGAAGAAGCGATAAGTGATGCTCTTAATTTGCCTTTACTTGATGTGAATATTGATGGCGCTAAAGGAGCGTTAATTCATGTTTGTGGTGGAAATGATATGACCTTAGCTGAAGCGAACTCAGTTGCACAAAAGATATACGAAAAAATGGATGTAAATGGTTCTATGGTAATATGGGGGGCAAGAGTCAGTGATGAATTTAACGGTTATTTAAGAGTAATGCTTTTAATAACTGGAATTAAATCACCTCAAATTTTCGGTAATGAATCAAGAAATTCTTCGATTTTTGATTCAAATGTAAAACAAAGATTAAATACTAGAAAGTTATCAGATGATATTTTTAATATCGGTGAAATAGCGTTTGATTAAATCTTATTTTCTTCTCTTTTCGTGAATTTTTCCAACAAATGTTTTTTAGGTTCATATAAATCTAACTTTTATTAATCTATATGGAATATACTTTCCATTCAAACAAATTTCTTAATCGATTTAAAAAAGATGTCGTTAGAATTCGGGCTTATATAATTGGCGGAATTTTTCTTTCTTTTTCTCGTTGTATTTATTCTCCAAGAATTTCAATACACTATGATGAGGCATTCCATTTATTATCATACTTACAGCCTTTCTGGCAATTTGTAAATTTTCGTAATCCGATATGATTGAAACGGTTTTACCATATACAGAGATAAAACATTCAGCATATCTTTCAATGGCTTTACGCATTTCACCCTTTCTGCCAATAATACGTCCTTTAATCCTTTTAATTCTCTTATCAGATTTTCCTAAAATCGACATAAGATTAAAGATCTCAAGCTCATAATCACTTTCTAATAATTTCATAGCTTTTATTGGATTAAATCCTCTATTTATAGCGTTAATCACTTTTTGGGCAATAAAAATGTTTAGTGGATTGTAATTAGAATCGTTTAATAAGGGTTTTACTTCACATTCTCCTGTTTTACTGTCTATATCAATTTTAACTCCAAAAGTTCTCTCAATTTCTTCCTTTGTTTGACCGCTTTTCCCAATTATCACAGCAATCCTTTTTTTGCCAATTTTCATAGTTCCGCTTAAGTGATTTATATTACTGTAAATTTTGATTTATATTTTTTAAAGAATGGAGTTTATTTGACTTTTATGTTTTTATAAATTATCTCTCTTTTTCAATGACTTTGTAATAAAATCTTTTAGGATCTGGCAATTCTAATCCTTGTTTATCAAAATAATTAAATATATTTTTAATATCCCTTACCAAATAGATTTCAGCTTTAGGATGTTGAATTGAAACTGCTTGAGAAATGTCAATTACGACAGGCTTTTGATTATGATATAAAATATTAAATTCAGACAAATCACCATGAACTAATTTAGCTTTTTGATATAAATTCTTTATAAAAACCATAATATCTTCTAATAATTTATCTAAATTCAGGGGATTTTTTATATTTTTTAATTTGGGAGCGGGAATAGGTCCAAATCCGATATATTCCATTATTAAAATATTCTTTTTGATATATATAGGTTCAGGAACGTTCAAACCAACCTTACGCGCTCTTTTTAAATTCTTAAATTCTTTTCCCGCCCATAAAAAAATAATTTTAGAGATGTTATGCGGAATTTTTTTAAATCTTGGATCTCCTGTAATATAATTCTTCATCCATTTTGAAGTGTTTCTATCAATTTTATAAATTTTTATTGCTACCTCTTTTCCTTCCTGATCATAAGCAAGATAAACATTCGCCTCTTTTCCTGCGGAAATTATTCCCTCAATTTTATCTAAAGGACCATTTACTAACAATTTACTTAGTTGAAAAACAGTTCTCTCATCAAATACGGATTCAAAAGCCGCTCTTTTTTTTGATTGATCAATCTTCTTTATTCTTTTGTAATCAATATTCTTTTTTTCTAATTTATCAATGTCAGAATTTATTTTTTTATTTAAGTTATCTTTCAAGAAATCGTCAATTTCTTCATCTAATTCTTTATTATTATTTTCCAATTAATCCTCCTCCCCCTTATTTTTTATTGAGAATTTATCATTAAAAAAATAAGAATAATTCCTTATCAATTTAGTTCCATTCTCATCTCTTAAAAGAATTTTATTTTTAGTGATATTTTCAACAATATATTCGGTGTTATCTATTAAAATTTTGTCATTTTTAGTAATTGGTAAAAATTTTATTAAAGATTTTAATCTATAAAGATTTTTACCTTTCTGTGAATCGCGCCCGACTAATTTTTTTGACCTCTTTAAAATGAAATAATAATTTCCTTTTAAAAATGAAATAATATGGTTCATGAGTTCATTGGTACTTAAATAAAGATCAACTCCGTATTTTTGATCTTCAATTTTAGTAATATATTGTCTTTGGTCCTTATCAAATAAATTCTCTACATAATTTTGAATTTCATCTATAATCTTCTTCAAAAAGCTAAAATGCTCCTCTTCCTTAACTCGGATCTGGATAATAGATAGGAAATAAGTGCCTCCTCTTAAATTTAAACAATTCTGACACAATTCGTAGTTTAAATTTAACTTTACCATTTGTTGGTTCATAATGTTTACATCTT
>JAUWBH010000007.1 GCA_030605085.1 Promethearchaeota archaeon
GTTAGATTAATTAAGAAAATACCTAAAGAATTCTACGATATCAAATCTAAATATGAAATAATGTTAAAAAAAGGTGAATTAGAATGGGAAATTTCCGAATTAAAACCAAACAAGAAAAAAGAATTGGTATTTCACGCAAAAATCAACCCTATAAAAACAACAAATATAGAAACTGGAATCATTGAAGTTTATGGAGAAATGACATCGTTGACAAACCAATTTTTTTCAGGTATAGAAATTGAGGATTTCTCATCGTATTCGAACGCATTACATGCCATATTGGTACCAAAATACGAGGCTAAACCTGGCAAAAAGGAATGCTTGTTTATTTTTAAAAATAATACCGAATTTCTTATGAATCTGAACTCTATTCTAGTATTAGACGAATCAAGAAGAAATAATATCTTAGATTTAAGCTTAAGCATTCCAATTAGACCTATGGAAACTTATGTTTCTAATACATGGGATGTTGAAAATCAAATTGAACCTAAATATTTCAGAAAAGTAAATTATTCTATCTCTTACGATATCGAGAACAATAGTAAAACACAAATAATCCTTGATCAATCAAATTTCAATATTATTGATATAGAATTTGAAAAAGAATTTTCTGAAAGTTATTTAGTACAATCATCTAGTTTAATGACGGAAGAATCGCGAATTGAAAATTTAATACGCATTAAAAATACTGGTACGAGCCCAATAGATGGTATTATAATTAAAGAAATAATACCCGAAGATTTTGTTCTTCCAACAACGAAATCTAAATTTCAAATCAATAGTTCTTCAGGAAAAACCTTTATTAATAATTTCGAAATAAGAATAACACCCCCAGATGTCGATCCGTTTATTCCACACACTTTAGAGTTATTTATTAATTTAAATGAAAACATGCATAAAGATTTCTTTAATGCAAACGAGATTTTAGAAATTAGATACCCTCTTAGCATTAATTCTCCTAATTACTTTAAAAGTCGAAAATTTCATATAGAAGTTGTATCATGTATCTCGAAATACAAAACCATAAAAAGCCTAGAAACTGAAGATTTTTATTATAAAAAGCACATTTTGCCTATAACACAACAACCTTCGTTAAGAGTAGGTCAATACCGACGCTTCTTGGAAATTGGTAAATCAATTTATACCAGAGAAAATATAGATGAATTTTCTATTAGTATTATTGTTAAGAACATCTCTACCGAAAAGGCTAAGGATATAAATTTAATGGATATCATCCCAATAACTTTCGAATTCCTCTCTTCGAACCGTAAATATAAGACAACTGAAAGTGAAAACGAGGACGAATATTTTATACACTTTAATATTGAGTGTATTCTGCCAAATCAAGAAATTGAAATCATTTATTCCTTAAAAAATGTAAACAGTGAAACCCTAGATTACTCTGAACTTGAATCCTTTATATTTGAATAAGTAAACTATTTTAATTAATATTTTAATATCGTTTACATTATTTATTTAAAAGATTCTCTATTAAAACTTGTTAAGAATGTCAAATTTTTCGGTAATATATTTCAAATCTGAGATTCTTAATGCCTTTGTTCTCATTTCTTACAGTTATTTAAAATCTAATCGTAAAATAATTTTAAACGCTATTAAATTCATTAACAAGAAAACAGACTTATTGAAATACATTCAACAAAATAATCTTAAATTACCGAAAGAAAAAGATACAATTGAAGAAAATATAATAAAGAATTTGATAGTTTTAATTAAAAATTATTTCTCTGGTAAAAAAGTTGAATTATATGAGGGTGTGAAGCATTTAAATATTAATTTAGAACTAGATGAAAAATTTCCAACTGAATTTTCACAAAAAGTTATTAACTATTTAATTAAAAGTGTAACCTATGGTAAACTTACATCTTATTGGGAAATTGGAGAAAATATCGGCTCAAAAGCATATAGAGCGATCGGAAATGTATTAAAAAAGAATCCATTACCGATAATAATTCCGTGCCATCGAGTTATTAATAAGAGCGGGAAGATAGGAGGATTCATGGGGAAAATTAATAATGAATGGCAACAGAATCTTAAGCCTAAATTATTAAATATAGAAGGATTCAAAAATTTGCAGATCTAAAATTAAATTGCGTCCCAACAGAGCAATTATAAGCTTGAACATTTTGGATTTTATTTATTTCTTGAATAATTTTTTCTCCTGAGCAGTGAATCGGGAAAAAATATACCGGCTTGTAATATTTTTGAAAGAAAGATCTTAAATAATTCATTGTAGTTCTAATTCTTTGTTCTGAAGCGTTAGCCATATGTATACCTCCTATAATGTGGGTTATTGGTTTGTCATTCGTTAAATTTTTTACATAATCGAGCGTGTTGCTTATTCCGGAATGACAACAACCACATAATAACACAACATAATCCTTAAATTCGAAAATCATACATTTATCGTCCATAATTTTATCAACTTGAAGAATACCGTCTTGGAGCGAAAAGAAATTATTAAAATCTTCTTCTTTATATTTTCTTGGGATTTCTCCGCTTACAATTATCTTTAATCCCTTTGTATTTAATAATTCGTAAGGATTATTGGAAAAAAAGGTCTTACCATTTAAATTTCTAATTCGATCCAAATCAATGGGTTCTTGATTCACTATTTTTGAAGATGATAACAGTGGTAGAATTTCTTCGCGAGTTTTTCCTTCTAAATCGCTATTTTTGACATCATCAGAGCGTCTAAAAAATCTCTCAAATTTAGCGTCGATGTGGCAAATCACTTGAATTTCTTTTTCTATTCTTTCTAAAATGTTATACAATCCTGAAGTATGATCATAGTGATAATGAGAGAGAATGATATAGTCAGTATCCCATATGTTATAATTTCTAATATCTAAGTTATGTAAATAAGTTAAATTAGTTCCCCCAGTATCAAAAATAATTTTTTTTGCCAATTTTGGACCCCATTGCTCGTCAAGGTCATCCAAATCATAAACATTAATTAGAAATCCTATTCCATGTTCGGCTAAGGAAAGACTAGTAAAAGGTTTATTTAATTCGACGAATTTCAATCCATGGTCTTTTTGGAGATTTTGAAAAGGAATAACCACATTATTTGTTAATAGAATAATTTCTGTTTTGAGCATGGTATATTAAATCCGTTTTTTTTATAAAAACAATATAATATAATTTCCGAGAATAATTAAAACTACGGCAATTAAAAATCTTTTGCGAAATTTTTCTTTTAAAAATATAATTGAAAGGATCTGCTGTTTGCTGTAATCGTTGATGTTAACACTAATCCATTTATCTCTGCTGCTTTGTAAAACCACGAGTCTGCTAGACCTAAAGACAAAGATCCTGCAATACCGATATAAAAATAATATTTTAAATCTACTCTGTTTTCTTTTTTGAATCCTGAATAATATTCTCGTTGAAAAATTTCTAATATTGCTATAAAAATGGTAGCAAAAAATATTCTAACGAAGTTTGTGACAAATACATCTCCAGTAATAATTCTTGCTTGGTGAAACGACACGATCGCTAAAGCCCAAAAAAATGCGGTTCCTATCGCTAAAAGTACACCTACAAATATTTCTTCTGACGATTTTTCTTCCTTTTCGGAAGTATACGATTCGGATACATTCTCAAAATCTTTACTTTTATCTTTAGTGCTTAAAATGAAAACGCTAGAGAGGATTAAGCCTCCTCCTATTAAAATAGATAGAGATATTTCTTCTCCAAAGAAAAGGAATGCAAAAGGGTATACAAATACTAAAGAAAGTTGTATCAGAGGATAAGCTCTTGAAGCGTCGATCTTTTTTAAAGAAATAAAATACATAATGTCTCCAATAGTTACACTTAAACCTGAAATTAGGCACATTATTAAATAAATTATTAATTCGTCATCATTTAATTGAGAGAAAAATAAATAACTTCCAAATATTAAAGAAAAAAGAAAAGTCGCAATTGAAACCATAACTAATCTAAATAACAATGTTGCTTTAGGATCTGTTTTTCTTAAGCCTGAAGCATAGATTATGGAAGCTGCTGCCCATGTAAATACAGCATTAAATGTAAAAAGTAATCCAAGTAGATATTTTGATGACATTTATTAAATTTTAATCCATTTTGAAATAATCAATTGTTAATTAGAAAAGGAATTTTAGTTCTTCAATCATACTTTTGATTCTACGGTTTGTGTAGGATAGTTTTAAATAATTTTAATAGTTATTTTAATATTAACATGAAATCTTTATATTTAAGATAATTATTGAATTAAAAATTTAATCAAAAATACAAAAAGGAGATTATTTGTGAAATTAACCGTATATAGATTCGCAAAATCCATTGATAATTATGTACCAATTGAGATCGAATGTACGGGAACAGGAACAGAGAACGATCCAATTATAATTATTCCCTCAGAAAAACTTCCTAAAGACAATCTATTAATAATTATTAACAATTGCCCAAGTAAAAAAATCTATTTAGTTAAATGCAAATACATTACTATTAATGCTTCTAACAACGATGTTGAAATTATCATTAGGAACTCGTCAGATATTATTGTTAAAGATCATTTGAAAATAAAATATCTTAGTATACTTGATAGTCAAAATATTGAAGTTAAATATAACCTTGTTTCTAGTTTGGAGATTTTTGACTACAAAGAATTAGAGATTAATAATTGCTCTATTAATTCCAATTTCGAACTTTCAGGGTGTTTTGGAGTAAAAATTTACGAGTGTTCTATTTCAAAATTAAAATTCCATCGAAGTTATAACAATTTAATTAAGGACTGCACAATTATGAGTTTAAAAAACATTCACAGTAGAGCAAATAAATTTGAACATAATAAACTTCCTCAAAAATATGTGGATCAATTATTAAAAGATCCTATGGATTTTCGATTTATTAAATTGATCGTCTTAATTAGTATCGTGATAATCATTATATCTTTTTTATTTGCGTACATTTTTATCGGTCGTTTAATATTTATTATCATTCTGGTTGGTATGGCAGGACTCATATCAGTTTTAGCTATAATTGTTTTCTATTTCAATGAAAAAAGACTCTCTGAAGAAATTAAAAATAGTTATCCCCAAAATAAAATAATTTAGAGGAGAAAAGTAAAATTAAAATGGGAACATAATGGATTATATCGATGTGATTAAGAGGATTATTCTTGTACATTGTGCTCGAGGTTTTACACGGTGCGAGAAATGTAGAAAATTGAAGGAGGAGGGAGAAAAATACTGTTTGATTAAGGTTTTTTTAAAAGCTGGTAATATCGCACGACCTATGACGGAAATAGTCTATAATGATAAAACCATCTTGTGTGAGTATGATGTTAAAAAAGTATTTAAAGACGAAATAGAAGCAAAAGAGTATGCAGAAAAAAATAAAATAGAATTTAGGTAATTTAATTAAAGATATTAAAGAAAAAACTCTTAAAGGTCAATTAAATGCTATATGGAGGTAATTGAAGTGGATCATTTTAATGTAATTAAAAAAATACCTTATATACAACAGAAACGACCACCCTTAGGCCCAAGAAAAAAATCCAGTGAATATATTAAATTAAAAGAAAATTATTAAGTTATAAGTTCTTAGTAGAAATTATGAGAAATAACTTATTAAAGGTCGCTGATTCTAAGTTTTTAAAGGAATCTGAAACTCAATTAATAGACCGTAAAGAATATTGGGAAAAAAATTCGATCTTTAATACTAATTTAAAAACAGGGACGACTACTGTAGGCTTAACGTGTAAAGATGCTGTTATATTAGGAACTGACAAAAGAGCTACTATGGCATATTTTATAGCAAGCAAAACTGCTGAAAAGTTACATCGAATTCAGGATCATTGTTGGATGACAATTGCCGGTTCCGTCGCAGATGCGCAATATCTCATAGATGTTTTAAGAGCTCAAAGCTTTATTTATTCGTTAGAAAAAGAAAAACCAATACCAATTAATGTTGCAGGAAGGATGTTGTCAAATATCCTCTATAGATATAAAATGTTTCCATTTCAAGTTGGACTCATTATAGGTGGAGTTACTGAAGAAGAAGGGCCTGTAATTCTTGATATTGGTTCATATGGGTCAATTTTACCCGAAAAATATTGTTCAGTTGGAAGTGGACAAAATTTTTCTTATGGTGTCTTGGAAGCCAAATATAAAGACAATTTAACCATTGAAGAAGGAAAAGAAATCATAAAAACGGCAATATCGGCATCTTTAATTCGAGATGTGATGAGTGGTAATGGAATCGATATTGTGGTTGTCAAAAAAGAAGGTCCAGCAGAAAGGGAATTTATTCCGATAAAATAAAATAACCTAAGTATATTTTTTACTTGTTTTTGCATCAATAATTTTTCTTCAATTTATTTAATTATTCCTCAAGAATAAAGTTTAAATTTGTTGATTATACTAATTTTAGTGATTTTAGTAATTTTTAATAATAATAACATATCTTAAAAAATAAATCAAAAAAAAAAGATAGAGAAATTAACATACAAATTAACATTGCTTTATTGAAGAAAAAATGACTTACAAAATACTAATCGACTTGTCTCATAACGAGCAATTAGAGGAATTCCCAGAATTTTCGTTAGGGGAAGACGATTACGATGTTGATTATGTTGATAAGAACGAAAGTCCTATAAATTTTGACGATTTAGAAGACTTTGATATACTTTTTCTCGGTGATATTAAACATACTAAAAACAAAAAGAGTACATTTACTCCCGATGAATTAAAAGCAATAAAAAAATTTGTAGGTGAAGGAGGCGGTCTTTTATTAACATCTGGTCCCGGAGGAGATCAAGATTTACCAATGAAACAAGGTTCTATTAGAGTATTATATAAATTAACAGGGGTTCGAAGGTTTTGGAACGGACATTTATTAGAATCTTCTTCAAATTTTTTAGTTAAAAAGAAAAATTTACGAATCACAGAATTGTTTTCTCACCCAACCACCAAAGGGATAACAGAATTGGTGTTCTCTAATTGTACGTTTTTTAATTTAACCGAAGAAGAAGTTGAGGATATTATCGTCACTTCAGAGAAAGCGGAATTTAAATATTTATCTGATGGCGAAATTAGTGTAGTGGGGCCAGTTCCTATTTGTGTAGTTTCACAGTTTTTTAATGGAAGGTGCGTCACGTTAGGCTCTTCAGAATGGATGATTGAAGATTCAGACTTTGGAATAGATGCTGGAGACAACCTCAAATTCTTAGAAAATGTTATTAAGTGGCTATCCTTTGAAATCTAATCGATTTAATTCAAATTTTTTATACTATGGTTTTTAAAATTTTACGTCCAGATTCTCATTCTGTCTGGAAAAACGAGAAGATAGTTGAAAGATTTTCTTATTATAGAGGAATCCTTGACGGAAAAAGGTTAGCAAGGTTTTTAATTGCTAAAAGCGTAGAATGTACTTTTAATAAAAACGATTCAATTGAGAATTTAGAACGACAATTAAAAGAAAAATCTTCAGAGTTCAAAAAACTTATGAAAAACGATTTCGAAAATCTTAAGAATCGCGAACTTCAAAAAAATTCCTACATAGACTTAGCAGAATCAATAGCTAATAAACACCTTGAAAATTGCATCTTCTGCGAAAGGCAGTGCAAAATAAATAGAATTGATGGAGAAAAAGGATATTGCTTAATACCAAGCGATTCCTATGTTTCCTCGGCTTTTTTGCATTACGGAGAAGAATCCGTACTTGTACCAAGTGGAACAATTTTTTTTCAAGGTTGTAATTTTGCGTGTGTATTTTGCCAAAATTCCGATATTTCCCAAACATGGAAAGGAAAAAGAGATATTGAAGATATTGCTCAAAAAGTTTCCAAAAAACAATTAGCCGCAATTGCAGACAAACTAGTGGAAAAAGGAGCTTTTAACATTAATTATGTCGGAGGTGACCCAATCCCTAATCTCCATACTATAATTGGCAGTTTAATGCATCAGAGATCCAATATTTGTCAACTATGGAATTCAAATTTTTATTTAACTAACGATTCCTTATCACTGATTATTGATCTTATGGATTTCTGGTTACCCGATTTTAAATATGGAAACAATGAATGTGCTGAAAAATATTCGGGAATTAAAAATTATTACGGTGTTGTCTCTCGCAATCATAAAAGAATACACAATGAAGGGAGTGGAGAAATAATCATTCGACATCTCGTTATGCCGAATCATGTTGAATGCTGTTCAAAACCAATTTTAGATTTTGTAGCAGAAGAAGTACCTAAATGCGTCCTTAACATCATGGGCCAGTTCCGCCCAGTATTCCACAGTCATAAATATCCTGAAATAGATCGTAGACCTAATTCAGAAGAAATGCAGGAAATCAAGAATTACGCAGATAAATTAGGAATTTTATGGAGGCCCGTATCCTAATTTTTTAAATAATTCTGACAATTTTAATTCTTTATAATGTCTTTCTAAGGTATTGGTAATTCTTTCTAATATATCCAATGCAACTTGTTTACCTTTTTGCCCTCTTGAACTCTTATAACCCACATAATAAGGCTTTAATCCAATAATTGAACTAAAAAATTATCTTTTTTTTTTTTTTTTTAAAGATTTATTGCAATACAAGGCATTTAGTTATCCAGAGATTAAGTAAAGGATTATGCAGACAAATTAGGAATATTATTTAAACCCGTTTCCTAAAATATTTTTAACTCTTTATTTGTTTTATCTATGATCATTTCTTAATTCGTTAAAAAGAAAAACCTAAAAGTTATCAAATATTTCTAAATTTAACTATTGCTTAACTTATAAAACAGATTGGAATTGAATTTATATGGGTCTTAAATTAGAAGATGTAAAAGGCCTCGGAAAAAAAGCTAAAAGTCTTAAAGAGACGGGAATTGATTCTGTTGAAAAATTAGCTAACGCTAAACTTGAAGAATTGTTAGAAATCAAAGGGATTGGAGAAGCCTCCGCCCAAAAATACATTGATAATGCAAAGGAATTATTAAGTGAAAAACCTGCCGAAACAATTTCTGAAGAAAAAGAAGTTATCAAAGAAGAAGATGAAATAGAAAAGGAAGTTCAAGAAAAACTTAAAAAACTTGAAGAAAAGAAAAAGAAATTACAAGGGAAAAAAGCTGAGGAGGGAGATTTTATTCTCGTAAAAATTACAGCGAAGACCCATAAAGGAAAAATATTTCAGGTATCTTCAGTAGAAGACGCTAAAAAAGCAGGAATTTACGACGAAAAAAGAGAACATCTATACACTCCCGAATTTGTAATTGTTGGAAAGCCTGGATTTTTAAACGAGGGCTTGACTGAAACAATAACACAAATGAATTACTTTGAAAAAAAATCTGTGAGAATTCCCCCAACTAAAGCGTTTGGGAAAAGAGATCCTAAAAGAATTGAAAGAATTGGTATCACGAAGTTTAAAAAGTTAAATGAGGGAAAAAATCCCGAAATCGGACAAGATTTTACCAAAAAAGATGGTCAAAAAGGAACAGTTATAAGGGTCTCCCAAGGTAAAGTCATTATCGATTATAATCATCCTTTAGCTGGACAGAGCGTTGATTACAATTTAGAGATTATTGATAAGATTGAGGATTTTGGCGATAAAATCGAATATTTCATGATTAATAAGGGAATTCCTAAAGAACATGTAAAAGAATTCAAAATAAATTACAACATAGAGCATAAATCTATTGAATTCACAATTCCTAAAACATTTCTATTTCAAAATCTAACTTACGTTAAATTTGCTCTCGCAATGGATTTGCAAACTCATATGAGTGATGAAATTGACGATGTTAAATTTATTGAAATTTACGAAAAAATGCCTGTTCCTCCGCAACCATCAGAATCAGTTATGAAAAAAGTTGAGAAATTCAATAAAGAACAGCAAGAAGAACAGCAAGAAAGCGAACAAGAAGCAAAATAATATAGAAAACAACAAATAATCTTTTTTGAATTATATTAAGCAATTTTAATTCTCGTTATTTACTTATTCCTTCTATTTCACCTACCTTCAAATGTTCATTTTTTAATTTTCTATATTCTCCCAAAATTAAATTGCATATTTTAGATACGGGATTTCCACTACACTGCCAATTAGAAAACTCTGGAAACGAACCTGGGTCGACAACAAATAATTTTTTTGTTTTTTCTTCTCTAACAATATCCAAATGGCCAAATAATAAATCGTATTTTGTTTTCCATTTCATAATAACATCTTCTATATCATTGGATGTATCCATTTTTTTCATTTTGGAATGTTCGTTTTTTAGAGGAAGTTTTTCTAAAGTACATATTTCATTGTCAATAAAATATACGATATAATGAGTACCTTTAATAAATTTTTCTAAATAAATAATCTCGTTAGCTATAGAATTTAAATCCTCAAATGAATTCACTACCTTAACTCCTATACTTCCAGAACCCATTAGTGGTTTTGTTATTAATGGAAAATCTGTTGGTTTTAGATTGTTTTTTAACGCTTCTAAAGTACCTAAATAAATCTGGGGATACAGCAGATTGGCATTCTTTATTAAAAAATGAGCTTCCAAACGATCTTTGTGCTTATGACTAATTTCTGGATTTGGTATTACTGGAATATCGTTTGCGACTAAGTAATAACCCGCATAAAGAAAAATTAGTTGTTTTGATTTCATTACATAAAAATCGTTTTCAAAAAGTGACTCGTTAATACATAGATTTTCAGCCGTATAAATTTTAACTTTATTTCCTTTATTTTCTAAATAATCTTTCATTTTTCCAGTAAACATTGTTGTTCGTTTAGATAAAATTCCAATTTTCATTTTTTTTATTCCTAAGCTATTTTTTTTTATTTTCTAATTTGGTTTAGTAAAAAATCTCCCATGATTTTTGGACCTTTTTTGATATAGTTGAAGTTTGGGGTGGAATTAATATCAGTTATATAAAATTCGTTTTTAGTTTTGAGAAAATCTATTGATGATAATTTCAAATCTATAGCTTCCATTGCCTTATATGTCAATTCTTCTAATTCGGGAATTCTCTCGATTCTTTTCCTCGTTTCCATTTTATTAGGGTTAACCAAAACTGGTAATTGCCTATAAAAATAAAGATCTTCGCCAAAAGCATACACTTTATATTCCCATTTGCTTTTAATAAATTTCTGGTAGTAGAGATAATTATATTGCTCTTTACACCCTTTTGCTTCATTTAAAGCTCTACTATCGCTTACGTGTAAATGGCCATTAATCTTTTTAATTTGCGGTTTAAAGGAATAATTTTTTTGATCAATAATGTTTTTTATAATGAAATCGTCAAATGGGGGAGGCGAGCTTGAAGGATTTAAAGAGAAATCGGGTACAGTAATTCCTGCTCTTTTTAAAAAAACGCTATTCATAAATCTATGAATTGCCAACCAAATTCCTTTATAAGAATTTATAACTGGAATAGATGTTTCTTCTTCAATCAATTTAACTAAACTCAAAATAAGTTGTCCTTTTCCCTTAACGAAAAAAAGATCTTCATCAAATTTAATGTCAGAACAGTTTAATATATAAGATTCTTCAAAATAAACTTTAACATCAGCTTTAGTTCTTAAGTATTTTAGAAATTCTGAAATGTTTTTCTTAAGAATTTTTGAAAAAAAGTGATATTTATCGGTTATTATTCCAATTTTAGGCTTTTTCATAAAAAAGTACATTCGTTTTAATATATAATTAATACGATTTTATCCTTTTATGTATTGTTTGAGTTGCTTTTTTTATATTATATTTAAAAGATATTTATTGAAATTAACGAATTGAAAATTTAGTCCGATCACGAACATAATTAATTTCTATTTTATAAATAATCAATATATTTATATAGAATGAATTTCATTAAAGAATTCAAACTAATAAGCGTTTTTTTATGGCGTTAAAAAACCAGAAAATCGTTATTGGTTCAATTTGCAACAGGGACCTTGAAGTTCTAGAGAATATCAAGAAATTCTCTAAGTTATATTACAATATAAAGATCGTAAATCTCTTAAAAAAAGGGTCTGATTCTTTTAATCTAAAATATTTCAAAAAAAAGTTAAAAAAATACCCGATTTTATTTCTTATCATTAAACTTTTTTCTGAAGAATCTAATCAAGAAATATACGATGTTCTTAAAATTTACGCACCAGATATCCCTATATTGAATAGTATAAGGGCTGTTAAGACTTGTGAAAGCCGAAAAGAAACATTCAGACTAATTGAACAAAAATACAATAAAATTTCCTTCCCAAGGGTCTATTATTCTATTAAAGATGCTTACCAAGCAGTTTCTAACGGAATCCCAATAATTATTAAATTAGACACTCATAATATTAGAAATTTATCTAAATTCGACCGAATTGTTGGAGTTGCTAAAACACCCGACGATTTTCTAAAAATTTTAAAAGGGTATAATATTGAGAATAATATTTTATTTTTTCAGGAATACTTAGGGAAAATTGATATCGTTCATAAAGTATATGTTATTGATCGCTATGTTCAAACAATAACATCGCGCAATCTTTTAAAGCAACCAAAATTAACGCCTGTAGAACTGGTACATATCAGAGTTCCAATTGATAAAGATTTAAAGAGACGAATTAGAAGATTAGGTCGAAAATTTGGAATGACTATATTTGGCGTTGATTACGTATTAAAAGATGGTGTTCCCTATATTGTAGATGTTAACGATTTTCCGAGTTTTAGAAATATTCCGGAAGCAGTAAGTTTAATCTCAGAATATATTTATAAATTTCTAGATGCCAGGCGAACTCTGACTAAAATTCCGATGAGTTTAAAAGTCAAGACATATATGGAGTGAACTACTCCTGCCTGAAGTCAGGAGCTTCCTACAAGTCCGTAAAAAATAAAATAAATAAATACCTTAAATTTTATCCTTAATATCATCGCGACCTCTTGCCTTCGATAAACCTAACAAGACGACGTTTTGCTCTAAAATCGTCCAATTGTTTAGGTGGATGTTTCATAAAGAAGGAACACGCCGACTGTAAAATACCCCCAATTCTTCTATCTTTGGCAATTTTTGAAATTCTTATGCAGTCTGCAATGACGCCTGCTGAGTTATTTCCATCCTCGACAAACATTGTGATATCAACTCTCACGGGAGCACCTCCAAAAATCCTTCCTTCTAGTCTCATGTAAGCTTCTTTTTGGTTCTTTAAAAATGGAATGTAATCTACTGCTGAAATTTGACATTCTACAGTATCTTTATTTTGAAGTTTCGCAATAACAGCTTCCGTCTTAGATTGTCTTTTCCCCTCTTCATATACTAATTGTCCATCAGGTTTTGGAGTTAAAAGATTGCAGAAGTCGCTGCAACCGCCCCAATCGAGCTGAATGGTTCTATCTAGTAAGGCCCCTCTCATTGGGAAAAGGTTAGCTAATGAACGATGTATAATTGTGGCTCCGATTTGAGATTTTACATCGTCACCAATTAAAGATAAGTTTAATTCTTCTGCTTTTTTAATTATTTCTGGATCCTTAGCAACATGAGATGGCATTCCGCAAACAACGCAGGAACCCGCGTCTAAAGCTGCCATTGCGTAAAGCCTCACTGCTTTATGTGCTCCAGTTGGTAATAGAATGACAGAGACATCAATGTTGCGATCTTTCATTTCTTTTACGACATCAACAGGACTCTGATCTTCTGACACCGGTACAATATGCTTAATATTGCTCTCTAATCCATCCATAATTGGTCCTTTTAAAACTGGGATATTTAAGAATTCAGGTCTATAAAGCACTATATTACAATTTGGGTCGGCAAAAATTGCCTCACTGAGGTCTTTCCCTACTTTATTCGAGTTCACCTCAAAAGCAAGTGCAAAATTTATGTCGTTTATTGTATATTGTGTTATCTCTGGAAGCATTCCAATTAATTTATCTGGATTTTTTTTATAGTTTTCAACACCTTGCACAAGAGCACAAGCTACATCCCCAACGCCAATTAGGCACACATTAATTGGAATTATAAATCTCCTCTTAGTATTATATAATAGTTACCGTGGATCTTCTTAATGGCAACAATGATGTTTTTATTAGCCATGTTATTTTCTTTGTGATAATCTTCGTATTTAAATAATTTTAAAAAAAAATAATGCTTTTAAGGGCTTTAAATATTGAAATTTAATTTATTTCTAAAATTATGTCAATAAGATTTTTAATTTCTTAATATTCTTTGAATTATCATTCTTTCTATAATAATGGTTTTGGTTTTGATGTTAGAATTATGGAAGAAATTTTAAATCAGTTAGATGCTATAGAGGAAAAAGGGTTATGCAAGGGAATTACTAGAATGACGTGGGATTATGGAGACACATCAAAAAAGTATGAACATACGTTTTTCCATAGAATTTCTAAATCTTTAGGGTGTAATTCATTAGAAAAATATTCCATTATTGAATATAATCCATAATCTAATATCTCATTTTGAGATATTATTTTGATAAATTTTTTACAAATTTAGAGAGGGAGATTCGATAACTATGAAATAAATATGAAAGTATTATCACATTGCTTTACACACTTATCTCGTACCAAAACTCTCGAACTCGTAATAAGAAAAAAAAGATTATTTCGTTATCCTCTTTACATACTCAAGATTTTTCTTAATGGTTCTAGCGTTTGGTGATTCACCTAATCCAAGCTCTATTAAAGTTTGTAACGCCTTTTCGAAATACCTCAACGCCTCGGGATAGTTCCCTTGCGCTTTGTAAATCATACCGATGTTGTTAAGATCCGTGGCTTTTCCCGAAAGGCCTCCCAATTGCTATATTTTGCTTAACGAGATGTTGCAAACAGATTAATGGATACAGGGAGGAAGCTATAAAAAATGCGATAATTAAGTACCTTGATTGCGTAATAGAAAAAATGAACGATAAGCAATTTTTCTACACAAATTATACTTCGGCACATACTCTAACAGGATATGTATGTGCTATTGCTGAAATTTATAAGTTCTATCCCGACTTAATAGATATACCTCGTCCTTGGATACAAACCTTAGATATCACGCCGTGGATTTAAATGAGTTGAATTTAAAAAACTGATAATAAAAAACAAAAAAAAGTAATTTATTAAATTAATTATTTAAGTTTACTCTCTTAAGAGTGTTTCTCTGACTCTTAGAAAGAATGGAATGGAAATCAAGAAAAATATTATTGCCACAGCAAAAATCCAAGTCAGTCCAAAATATGTTGCAATAAATCCTGCCGTAATTGCTCCGACTATCTGTGAGACAGTAAACACAATGTTCAATATCCCCAAAAACTTCCCTCGTTTGTCCTCAGGTAATAAATCTTGTGACCATGCCTGCATTGGAGTTAAAAGTCCCAAAATGCCAACTAATACTAATGGAAATGCAATGTATAATAAAAGTAAATTAACTGCAGAGCCTACTTTCACGAACAAAATCAAAACAAATCCCAAACATGTTATTACAATAGAAAACGGTATGTATTTTTTCCGACCGTATTTGTCGGCAAGTTTTCCAAGAATGATTGTTATTACGATAAGGACAGGAAAACTAATCAATATCACCATTAGTAGTTGCAATGTCGATAAACCTAGGGAGAAAATGTAAATAAAGTAAAATGGGATTATCGCTCCAATTCCGCATCTAAAGATGGTTAATGCCAATGTTATTTTATAGAATTCTTTTTGTTTTCTAAATTCCTCTAAGTTAAAAATTTCTTTTAATTCTGCGATAAAACCTTTTTTAGGCGGCAATTCAGATGCAGGTTTTTCTTTCACAAAAATAAAACCGACTAATGAACCAAAAATAATCGCTCCTCCGCCAATCGAAAGTACAAATAAATATCCTTCCTGAGTAATCATAGTTCCTCCTCTCGGATTTGGAACCGCAAATAATTCGTTTGCTATTAAAAATGCCGCCACCGCAATTAACAATCCTAAAAATCCTACAGCATTAATGATTCCATTTGCTCGTCCTCTATATTCAGGTTCAATTGTATCTGGTACAAGCGCCCTTTCTGCTGAATAGTACGCATTTGAAGCAATACCAATTATTACAACATCTAAAAACACAGCCCATAAATAATTTGGAGAAAATGCGTACAGAATCATTGTGATTCCGGCTACTAAACCTCCAAATAGTAGATATGGTTTTCTTCGACCATGTTTAGAGCGTGTGTTATCGCTTATTATGCCCCACATAAGGTTCATTATTAATCCCATAGCAGCAGATAGAGAGACCATGATGGCTACATGGAATTCTGTCAATTCCAAAACATGGATTAGGTAAGCACTGAAGAAACTTTGTTCAAAGAAGCCAAAAATCATGTCGCAAGCAATTAATACGCCAATTAAAAGCGATTGTGTTGAGATAAGTCTTGGTAATTTTTTTTTTAACTCAGTATCTTCCATACGAATCCGATATTTTATTTTTCTTATTAAAATTTTTTAAATTACAAAATTTTGATTATTAATTTCAATTAATTCAACAAAATAAAGATAATGATAATCAATTTAACTAAATTACTATAAATTAAATTACTATAAATAATAAGAAAATACGAGAATTTTGATAAAAGTCGTTTTCCAATAATTTAAATATCTATTCTCCTTCTCTTTTATATCTTGAGAAATGAAAATTACATTAAAGGTATAATTTTTGCATCTATAGCTCTTTTTCTTGTCTCTCTACAACCGATTGTAGCAAATTCGAGACCAAGAATCATTGATGTCTACATATTTGCTGCGATGACGTGCTTAATTGAGGCGGCAATCTTTTTACCTTTAGTGGTAATTGAAAGGAAAAAAATTAAAGTGTCCTACAAAAATAATCTACTAAATTTTGACGAAATGCATTCACTTTTGTATGGATATAGGAAGCGCAAAAACGCGGCTCTGCTGCTTTATATAGGAATAAATTTTGCTATTGCTCAGATTTTATTTTTTGCTGCTTATCAATTAGCGGGTGCAATAAACGGTTCTCTTGCTCAACAGACAAGTATAATATTTGCGTTATTATTTGGTTTTATAATAAATCACGAAAAAATATCTAAAATTCAAATTCTATTTTCATTTATTTTATTATTCGGGCTCACGCTTGCTATAACGCAAGGTA
Organism: Promethearchaeota archaeon; assembly: GCA_030605085.1. The sequence goes on from JAUWBH010000007.1 coordinate 17,085, forward strand.
ATTTTAATCTGCTTGAATTTAATTTAGGAATTTTATTAATGATGATAACAACATTATTATGGATGTTAGCACATACTTTAACTAAACCTCTTTTAGAAAATAACGAAATAACTTCTACTCAGTTAGTATTTATAAGAAATGCTTTAAGTGGACTTATATTAATTTCAACTTATTTCCTATTTTTCCCTTTGGAGAATGTAAATTTATTGTTTAATCCAATTAACCTATTCTTTTTCATAGCTATGGGAATTATTTATGGGTTCGATGTTTTTTGTTGGTATAAGTCGTTAAAATACATTGAGGTTTCTAAAGCTACTATTTTAGTCTCCCCAATGCCGATTCTTACAGCTATTTTTGCCTTTTTTATTTTAGGAGAGACTTTTACTATCTTCCATTTAATTGGTACAATAATAATTATAGCTTCAATTGTGATTATTATAAGAGAAAAAGAAGAGAAATCGAAAAATAGTACTGATTTGTAATTTATAACTTAAATTTTTATCTTGAATGCGCCAGAATACAGATATCACACTTTATTGTTGAGAGAAACTTTAAGAATTTTAAAATTATTTTATTCTTTAATAATGTCCAAAAAAATTGTTCTTTCTGCTAAAAAAGAAAGGGATACCATTAAAGCAGTTATTAAAAGATTAAAAACCATTCCTGAAATTGAATTAATTTTACACGATCCAACTCAGGATTTTTTTGATTTGGAAGATTTGCCAGAATTGTTTGGAGATGTTGATTTAATGGTCGTAAAAGTTGGGAGCGAATGTTCTATTGATTTGCTCCATTTTGCAAAAATTAATAATATTCCAGCTTTACACGATGTAGACACTGTTTTATTGTGCAAAAACAAAGTTGCCCTCGACCAAGCTATAAGAAAAGTATTTATAGAATATAAAGAGGATTTGAGCAATTTTTTTCTGCCAAAATCATGGAATAACTCTTTATTAGATATTGATAGATTCAAAAGATGGTCATCTTCAAAATTACCCTTTGTTATTAAGAGTCATTATCAGCATGATAAATATAATCGATTTAATTTTTTGGTGAGAAAAATAGATGAAATTGACGATTTTTGCGAGATGTATTCAAATTTTTTATATTACGATGTTTATATTCAAGAGTTTATTGAATGCGATGGTATTGAGCGAAAAATTTATGTAATTGGTGATAAAGTATTTGGCATTAAAAGAGAAAATCCAATTTACATATTTTTAAGAGATAAACCAGAATCTATTGATGTTACTACTCTCGAAAGGGAACAATTTGAAGTTTCTAATGATGTAAAAAATTTAGCTAAAATTCTTGCAAAAGAGCTAAATTTAAAATTGTTCGGTTTTGATTTAGTTAAACTAAATAATGAGGATAAATATTATCTTCTTGATTTGAACGATTTTCCGGGATTTACAGGAATTAATAATGTTGACAGTCTTTTAGTTAATTTTATTATAAATTATATAAATCATTAAGAAATTTATTTATGTTATGAGTTCAGTTCTTCTATTTATTATCCTTTCTAAATCATGTTTTTTGGTTTTTCTTGATGATATGATTTCTAATTTAATAAGTATCTAAAAAATAAATTAAAATCATTTTTTAATAATTGGCAATGAAAAATAAAACGTAGAGCCTTTATTTTTCCCCTCTGATTCAACCCAAATCTCTCCGCCGTGTAATTTAATGATTTTTTTTGAGATGTATAAACCTAACCCAGTACCTTCAATTCCAAGATCCCAACCTTGACCATAATGTTCTATTTTTCCGAATTTTTTAAAAATCCGTTTTTTCTCTGCTCTTGTGAACCCAATCCCATTATCTTTTACAGAAATTACATAGAAATTCTCTTTAATTTCAGATTGTATTTTAATGTTCCCGTTTTGAGGAGTATATTTTATTGCGTTACTTAACAAATTTGTAATAACATCATACATTTTCTCTTTTTCAAACCAAGTAATTAATTTATCGTGAATTTCTAGATTTATTGTATGATTTCTGTTGTCAATTAAAGCTCCTAATTCCTTTACGCAAAATCTGATTAGGAAAGCTAAATCTTCTTTCGATGTCTTCAATTGTATATGACCTGATTCTAATTGCGCACTCTCTAAGAGATCTTTAATGAGATCTTCAAGCCTTCCACATCCTTCTATTATCTCTTCTATAATTGATATTGTATCACTGTCATATTTATCGTAATGTAAGTTTAGTAATAATTCAGCGTTTCCTTTGACTGAAATAAGAGGTGTTTTTAATTCGTGTGATACTCTTCTAAGTAGTTCTGATTTTAAGTTATTCAATCTAATCAGTTCGCTTTCTGCTTCTTTCTTTTCTGTAATATCGATAATTGACGTTAATATTGCCTCCTTATTTTGATACATAATGGTTCTTGAATATATTTCAACCCATTTTATTTTTCTCGATTTTGTTATTACTCGACAAGAATGATGATGAATTTCGTTATCAAATTCTCTTTGTCTTCGTCTTAAATTTGTTAAAAATAACGATAAATCTTCCTTTTGAATTACATTAAAAAAATCTTCTAATAACCATTCATTTACTTCTTGCATAGGATAACCTAGTATTATTGAAATGGCCTTATTTCGATATTTAATGGTATCCTCTTGTAGAATTGCAATACCCATTGTTGACTGCTCAGCAATAGTTCTGAACTTTTCTTCTGATTCTTTTAGTTTTTCCTCAGCTAATTTTATTTCAGTTATATCAGTAGCAACTGAGGAATAAACCAATTCAAAAGATGGATGATTTTATACGAGAATGGCAACAAAAAAAAGCAGAAGAAAAAAGAGTTAAAGCAGAAAAAAAGAGGCGAGCAAAGCTTAATAGGAAAATGGGCCACGGAAATTAACTAAACTCTTTAATTTTTTTTTAATTTAATTTTAAATGATTTTTTTTATTTTAACAAGTAAATTTTTTCAATCCTTTTATTAGACAATATTTTATTTCATCTCTAGTTAATCTAAAACCTTCGAGTCCTTTCATAGAAGGGTCTTCAATATCCCCTTGATTCCCTGCAAATTCCTTTAATGTATAAATTTCTTTATGGTCTAATCCATCAATTTTCATTATTTCTTTCTTATGCTCTTCTGTCAGAGTCAGAATTAAATCAACTCCTTCCACTTCCACTAATTCTGGATGTCTCTTTAAGTCTATGGAGAGAGCATCCTCTGGTAAAATTATACCTATTTCTTTCATCGCTAATTTTGCATCCATAGAAATAAGCATACCATCCCTAGCATTAGATGCAACTCCACAAGAACAAACTTTAACATTTAAATTATTTTTACTAAAGATATCTTTTAAAAAGCCTTCTACCATTGGACTTCTTGCTGTATTGACGCTACATGCTATTAATATCGATTTGTAAGGAAAATTGACATTTATCTTTCTCATAATTGAAAAAAAAAGTTTATTCTCTATCAAAAAAAATGATTAATAATTTTAAAAGATACAACCTTACGATCTGTTGAAAGAAAAATTTTTCAAAATAAAAGATATGTATACGGAAATAAATTTTAACTAAAACTTTCTATTTTAGCGAATTTAACTCCTTTATTTGTCATATTTTCCAAAGCATTCGAAATGTTTCCTGGTGGGAGATCAATTCCTTTCGATAGATCTACTAAAATAGAAACCTCATAACCAAAATCAACTCCATCAATAGCACTAAAATAACAGCAATAATCTAAAGCCAAACCACACACGAAAATGCGCTTAATTTTTAAAGAATTTAGGTATCCTGCCAATCCCGTTTCTGATTTTTTATCGTTCTCGAGAAATCCAGAATAGCTATCTATTTTTGGATTTATCCCTTTTCGAATGATAGCACTTGCGAAATCAACCTTTAAATTTTTATGAAAATTTGCTCCTTTGCTATCTTGAACGCAATGATCGGGCCATAAAACGGGTCCTATTGAGCCATCTTCGGTTTGAAAATCATCTCCTGGATTTTTACCTGGATGAGCACTAGCAAAAGATAAATGACCCCTTGGATGCCAATCTTGAGTCAATACAATAGTAGCGTTATTATTATGGAATTTATTCGCGATTTTATTTACGCCATCTATTATTAAGCCCCCTCCCTCAACTGGTAAAGCTCCTCCCGGTATAAAATCATTTTGAATATCAACGATCAATAAGGCATCATATTTGTTAATTACTATTCCATTTTCAATCTTTAAATCATCAATTTTCATGCTAAATTACATCGGAATTTTACATTTTTTTGCATTTAATGTACTTTCATCTATTAAATATTATTTGTTTTCTTTTATAAATGATGTAAAAATACTAATGTCTATAATCCATATACCTAAAGCAAAAAAAACTATCCATTCTACGAATGACCATCTAGTAATCACATAGAAAATAATTAATCCCGCAACTATAAAACCATAATAGGAGTGTGCATTCGAAAAAATCGGATTGTCCAACATTAACTTACTAAAAATTATTAAAAAAATTAATGTACTTATAAAAAAAATTAATGCGAGAAAAGCATGAATTACGCCCATTGTAAAATTAATCACTGGAAAACACCCAATCAAAGACATGGAGATACAACCTACAATTGATAATACTTTTGCGAATTTAGTTAATTTAACTTTATTACTTTCTTGTTGCATTATATTACCGAGATTGAAGAAAAATGGAATGAGTGTTATTCCCACTAAAATAAGCCCAATATTAAAAAGAGGTCCAGATAATCCGGGACCAATTCCTAAAACACTTATATCATATTTCATCATATCGTAATTAGGGAAATTAACATAAGAAAGAAAAATAAATGTCCCTCCTAACGAGGTGGATAATAGTCCAAAGAAACCTCCAGGGGCTGATTTAAAAAAATCAATGATTTTATTTGCTTTTTTCATAAGTTTGTTATTAGAATTTAAAACATTTAAACTTCAAACTGAGGAAAAATAACTATATCTCTTTTGTTTATATTTTATGGTAAAGCGTATATATTGAGTTTACAGTTACCCAAACAATTATCCCGAAACTCAACATCCATTCCGTTATTGGCATCCATGTTAATAATGTCAGTAAGAATAATCCCGCGCATAAAAAACCAAGGTAGGCTTGTATTTTTTTATATTTTTTATCCTTTAACATCAATATACTAAAAAGAGTCATATAACTCATTCCACTTAGCCATGTAACAACAGCTAAAGTTCCATGGATATAAAGAATTATTATATTTTCAATTATCGCAGGAAATACTCCTATTAAGATAAATGTAGTAATGGATATAAGAGCCATTGTAATTGCGCTTTTTCTCAATTTCTCGTTCATATCTTCGTAATTAAAACTTCTAGCAAGCGAAATATAAAAAGGAATTGCTACAATACCAGAAAGTATAAATCCTAAATTAAAAAAAATTGCTCCAGGACTAGTACCTAATTCAGAAACCATATTATGAAAGATACTATACCCTCCTGGGAATAACAGAATTGGAATTATATGCCCAATTAGACTTATTGCGATAGATAAAAGTCCATAAAAACCTCCCGGGGCAAGTTCTAAAAGTTTGTCTAATATTTTATTTACTTTTTCCATCAATTTAAAATAATAAAAAAAAAAATTTATAAGTTAGCTAAATTTTGTGATGGAGCAGACTATTAAAATGAATAAAATGGTATTCAAATTATTTCAAATAATATTATCAACAGTGTTTTGTTGAATTATTTGTGGCATTAAAAAAAAAAAAAAAATCTGGTGATAGCGGGACATGTAGGATGTGCGGACAAGTCGTAAATACTCATGAAAATTCTGCGGACAATATCGAGGAGAGTGCCATTAAGCTCATCAATGAATATAACGGTAATCAAACAACCAGTGGCACACCTTCCATTCGGTAATACCCGAGGACGCAACCATCGGGCTTCACAAGCAAGACAAATGTCCAAGTTTGTATAGCTTTATAATATGCGTTGTAATCTATCTAAATTGTAATATATTGGACACCCAAGAATCAGGAAACTAATAGCCAGAAGATCTTAAAAATTTCTTTAAATCCTCGAAGACATTGTTTCCTAAAGCACTCATCACTCCTGAATAAACTTCTGGTTTTTTATTTTCTGTGATTGCCATTAGAACCGCTCCTTCAGTAACTTCTTTTATAATTATATAGCAAATGTCCGATTCGTAAACTACTGTAGAAAGTGTTAAAGAAGCAATTGACGTTTTGTTTAAAAGATCCATAATGGTTTGATAAATTTGGTATAAACTATTATCCAAAGTTCCCATTTCTAACCTTAAAAAATTTAACGGTTTATTGTCAAATTTGTCATATGTCAAAAAGGTCGATGTGATTAATAAACCATCCGGGAGGTTAAATAAAAGATATTCCGAAAGCGTTTTACTTTTTAAATCGTCTAAGAATTGCCTGAACTTTCCTAACTTTTGCATTGATAATGTATTTCTCTGAAGTTCGTAATCTAAAATTTCTATTAATCTGTGTTGAGCACTGCCTTCCCTTACAGAAACCGGAGTAGTAGCGATTCTACCCATTAAATCACCATTTATTCCTTTTGTTAACAATTCGTAAATGCTATCTTCTTTTGAATCTTCTAAATCGATTTTATTTATTAAAACGTAAATTTTCTCAATTTCAGGAGAAAATTGAAAAATATACTCTAAGAATTTTTCAAAGATTTCCCTTACTTTTGGAGCAACTATTGTACTATCAACCATAAAAATTGCTGTTGTTACTTCTGAAAATATCTCAGTGCGTTGAGAATCAGAGAAATATTTTTCCATGTATCGTTCTTGGCCACCAGCATCCCAAATAGTCAGCTGCATAACGCCACGATATATAAAATTTTCTCTTGATATACCTCTTGTAGGTTTTAAATTAGCAACCTGTACAAAATTGTATCCTAAACAAGTAGTTTGCATTAAACTCGTTTTTCCCGCATTCTGGGGTCCAAATAGAAGTATCTTCATTTGATTTAACTTTAATTATTTTAATTGTGATTGAATATAATATCAGTATAAATTTTATACTATAATTTTTATTTAATTCTTTGTAAAGCGATAATTTAATTTAATAAATTATTAAAACACGATCTATAAAGTTGGATAAAGTTGGACACTTTATCCCATATCTTGTCGATAGCGGAAACGGGATCTAAGGCATCATTATAATATAATCACGCTTAGAAAATCACGATATTTACTAATAGTTATTAATGTGTATTTTTTTAGTACACAAAGATATATTGTTTGTAAATAAATAAATTTAAATAAAAGTTTTATTATAAAAATGTCTAATCATTATAAAAAAAAAATAAATGTGGTAAAAAAAAATGGATCTTCTTGAACTAATGGGATATATTGCACTAACTATTGGTTGTATAGTAATTATCATTAAGTTAATTATGGTCTATAGTAAAGAAAAAAATCCTCTTACTATAAATGGAATACTTTGCTTTGTGATAGCATCAATAGTTTTTCTTGTAGCAGTTTTAGCAAGTAGTTACTTACTAGATGTTGCTACATCTATGATAGTATGGATTATGTTCCTAGGACTCGCATTACAATTTGCCTTAATATTAGATGCGGCTAAAGCTTTAGAAACACCAAAGCCCATAAGGATTGTAGTTGCAATAGTATACTTTGTTCTCGTTTTATTGGGTATATTATTACCGATAATATTTTCAGATGCTATCATGAACGCAATTATTCTAATAATCCTTCTCGCTATAAATACAGTGTACTTTATGGCAGTTTGGAAAAAAAATGACGATGTTGAATCGTTCGGCTTCGCAATAGGATTACTTCTTATCATTATTGGGGACATAACTATGTTTTTCTATAACTTGGCAGGACTTTTTTTCATCCTTTGCGTAGTTGTTTGGTGGCTAGGATATTTTGGAATACTTGAAAAACTAATGGGTAAAGAATAATTTAACCAAATTTTAATTTTTTTTTTTTTAACATATATGTTTTAAACTCACTTACATTTTACTTCAAAAATTAATCGACAACCAGCTTAATTATAAGAGAAAACTAATCGTACAAAAAAAATATGATTTTAATAAATAGTAAATTTATGTCTTGCTTGTTCTTGACTTTTTAGCGTCTTTTCTCTAATTTCTTTGTCAATAAATCCTTCAATATGGCAGAGGTACTCGTATTCGTCCTTTAAACAAAGCGTAATTGCTATACCTTTTTTATTCATTCGAGAAGTCCGTCCAATCCTATGAAGATAATTTTCTGGGAACTTTGGTATATCATAATTAATGATATGAGAGATATTTTCTATGTCTAATCCTCTCGAAGCCACATCTGTAGCGATAAGCATAGTGATCTGTTGATTTCTAAATTCTTTTAAGATTTTTTCTCTTTGGAATTGAGTTAAACTGCCAGAAATTATTCCTACTTTATATTTAAAATTATTTCTAGATCTCAACCTATTGAACAGCCAATTTGCTGTTTTTTTAGTATTTACAAACACAAGAACGAATCGTGGGCGTTCAACTTTTAGAATTTCAATAAAACTTTTAAATTTTTGCTCATATCGGTCAATCATATAATAAAATTGCCTCGTACTTCCCACGGTTAAGTTATCTTTGCTTAAATTAAGAAATTCAAATTTATTTCCTGAGTATTTTTTGACCAATTGGCGAATATCGTAATCCAGGGTCGCTGAAAATAACATAAATTGATAATTTGTTTTTATTTGGTTTAGAATGTATTTAACGTCAGGAGCAAAACCCATATCCCAGAGTCTATCTCCCTCATCTAACACCGCAAACTTAATATTATTTAACTTTAATTTACCCCTTTTATATAAATCAATAATTCGACCCGGAGTTCCTACAATTATGTGAAGTCCTTGCTCCAATTTCCTTATTTGATTATTAATCGAAACGCCCCCATAAATGGGCCAAGATTTTATTTTATCATCCGCTAAATCTCTAACAACATCGTTAATTTGTTTCGCAAGTTCACGTGTGGGTACTAGAATCAATGCTTCGTTGTTAATTTTAAGACTTAATTGTTCAATTATAGGGATGAGATAAGCTAAAGTTTTTCCAGTACCCGTTTTAGCTTGAGCCATAATATTCTTTCCTTTCATAATTAAAGGAATTGCTCTTTTTTGTACGGGTGTAGGAGTAAAAAAGTTCAGATTGTTCAACGCGTTTAAGGTTTTAACGCTAAGGTTTAAATCTTTGAAGTTCATTTTTGTCATTCAATTAAAAACTAGTATTTTTTCACTTTTTTCACTAAATAAAACGCAACAAAATAATTAAACTCTATGGTTAGTTTAAATTTCTTTAGAAAAGTAAAGAGAATTAAAAACTTAACAATATTACTTTTTATTTTTTTTTCACTTTTTTCTGTGACTTTTTAATATTTAAAATATCTTCAATTCGATCAATAACTTCTTTTCCTTTTTTAAGGACTTCCTTGGCTTCTTTCTTTGAATATGATTTAGCAGGACCTGGAGGATATCTCGTTTCAAAATAAAAAGCTGTCAATTTTCTTCCTAAATCAAGATAATTTTTGAAGAAATCATCAAAATTTAAGGCTTCTGTTAATAAAAACTCAAGATCATGAATTCTCTTTAATTTCCAACCTTTATAAATAAGAAAACTTTCAAATATTTTTCAATCGCTTGTTGAATGTGAAAGAATCCCGTCTCAAAATAAGCTCCCTTAGTAATAAGAATTTTAGCGACTTCAAAATCTTGTTTTCCTCTTGTTATCCATTCTTCAACTAACTGCCTCTTCATATAATATAATACCTTTATCTAAAATTTCCTTTATGAAATCATCACCAATTCTAATTCTTTCCTCTAATTCACTGGGTTCATAAATTAAAGGAGATATCGGGATTTTTCGATTTGGATTATATATTATCCTTTTTACAGTAATAATTCTGTCAACACTCCTTTCTTTCGTATTTTTTAAAATAAATATGTCAATATCACTATCTTCCATAGGTATTCCGTATGCGTATGAACCAAATAAAATTACCTTTATAGGTTTGTACTCTTTTTTTAAATCCTCTACAATTTTTTTTAAGATTGGTTTAATTTTATCATCTATTGTCATAATAATCATTAATAATAAAAATAATATTTAGTCTCGCTCAAGGATGATTGGTTCAATATTATATTGTTTAAGTATTCTTTCAAGCTCGCCCCTAATAGAATCTTTTACTTTAAGGCATAAAAAAAATCTCTGAAAAGTTTCTTTATATTGTTTTTCAAGAAATAAAAATTTTTTAATAAAGGTGCGGACCTTATCTAATTCGTTCAATTTGAATGTTGCTTCACATGCAATATTAGGGTTGTAGTGAAATATATCTACTTCCACATCTTTTGTATCAGGGTGTACTTCATTGTTTTCATCTATGAAATGTTGCCTTGTTTTTAATTTTACGTCAAATCCTCTTTTTTCAAATTCTCGTTTTACGAGAGAATATGAGATCCCTTCTACGATCTTTCCTTGATCGAAATCCATATCATCAAATCGCTTGTAGACTTTATTAAATCTTTTATCTATTTGTTTTTGCACCGCTTCAAATCTCTGATCCATTTGTTTTTGCACCGCTTCAAATCTCTGATCCATTTGTTTTTGCACCGTTTCAAATCTCTGATCCACCGTTTCAAATCTTTGATCCATTTATTTTTGCACCGCTTCAAAATTTTTATCCATTTTTTGCATAGCATCTAAAAATTCATCACGAGTAAGAAAATGTTCTTTTAATAACGATATTTGAATTCTATCTATAGATTTAGAAACGGTCTCTTCTATTTTTTTATCGATTATTTCAAGTAGTTTAGGATCTATTGTTGTCATTTTTCTATAATATAACAATTATCTATTTATAAAAATTTGCCGATTTTTTGATTTTTGGAGGAGTTCCAGAAAAATTATCATGTGTAGCGACAACTTAATTTAGCAGACTTATTATTAACAGTTGATATATTATATCAACTGTTCGTTGAAACTTTATAAATACTTATATATATTTATAAAAATCAAAAATGTGATTCAATTTATATAAAGGTTCAACGATTAGAAAGTAAATTTATTTTATTCAAAATATCTTTATACCTGGCACGAAGTGTTACTTCAGTTACTCCAACCTCTTCGACTATTTGCCTTTGACTAATTTTTATGCTTTTTAATTTTGAAGCCAAATATATAGCTGCGGCACATAATCCTTTAGGATTTTTTCCGGTGAAGCAAGTTTTCGCAAGATAAGATTGTAAAATTTTAATCGTTAGCATTTCCACGTAGAAATTTAATCCTAAATTTGCTATATAACGAGGTATTAACGAAACAGGATAAGATATCGGATCCTTTAGGTTTGGTGCTTTAACTAATTTATAGGAGCAATTGAATGACTTTTTATTTAATGTTTCTTCCTGGTAGTTATAAATTCTTCCATTATCGAATGTCAAATCAAAAATTATACCGTTTATAACTAATCCACACCGATTACAAACAGTTTCGCCCAGTTCTTCTTTGAAAATTAAAGACCCATTACATTCCGGGCAACATCTATGCTGCGTTAAATTCTCGTTTATTAAACCCATTATTATCTCTTATCTCTATTAATCTCTTTTGAATTTATGTTAAGAATTTTATTTTTTTTACCAATTCTCTTAAGAGTAAATTTCCCATTCCTAATTTTATCTTAGCAGAAAACATCAAAACTAATATAAATTTTAAATCTCTAATTTTCATATATTCTGAACATACCTTCTGGCTGTTCTCTAATTCTAAAAACATTCTTCTTATATTAATCAGTTTTTTCTCGCTTCTAACTTCAAACTCTCTAATTGTATCGAATAACGAGCCATGGGGAAGCGAGGAATATAATACCCTTCCCTCAAATGAAAACATCGCGCTGCCAAGAACCTCTTTATCGTCTACACTTGCTCGCAAAAGGTTAATTAGTTCTTGAAATAAAGGCAACGAGGTAAAATTGTTTAATTCTTCTTCGGCTTTTGATATACTTCCAAACTCGTCTCCATCTGAATCCAATCCCCCTCCTTCGTAAAATTCCATTCTTGAAAAGTCAAAATCTACTGTTTGATAACCTCTGATCTTAAAGTTTTTATCAATAAAAGCTTGAAAACCGTGCTCGCAACTTATTCCAGTAGGTATGGAAACAGTAGTTAATTGTTTGCTCTGATTTATAATTTTTGTGGGTATTTTCAATTTTTTTTGTTTGTGGCACTTAGGACATTCAATAACTATGGTTTCGAATAATTCAACTTCGCTTATTTTTTCACTACTTACTGTCATATCGGTCATTCTCTTTCATTATTTTAATAATTTCTAGGAAATCTATCTTTATTGCTTCTATTAAATTAGAAAATCTTTTCAGTTTGTGGTAAAAAACCTTAATCATTATGTGTATATTATTAATTATTTTATAAAAAGAAGATTATTTAAATGTTTATTTAATAATAATAAAACATTATTTATAAAAAAAAGGATCTATGTGGTAAAAATTCTAAACAATTTTTACAATAGAAAAAAATGTTAATTTTTTCCTATTAAATTATTGTTGAAAAATGTTATTTTTTTAGAGAAAAATTTTATCTTGACTAACTGCTCAAGAAAAAGTCTAAATAAATTCTAATTTTTTAAATTTTTAAAATTGATAATTCGAAGCAATATATGTAAATAACTCGTCAATTCCTTCACCTGTTAAAGCAGATGTTTCAAAAAGCATACAATGATATTGATTAGCAATCTCTTCTGCCTTCAGTTTCGTTCCGTCTCGTTTTTCAAATAAGTCATTTTTATTTCCAACTAAAATAAATGGTATTGTTTTATCTTTAAAATATAATCTACATTCATCTATCCAATCGTTAATTTTGTCTAGTGTTTCTATTCTCGTATAATCAAAAAATATGAGGACCGCTTTAGGTTTAAAAATATTATAATAAAATTTACGAATGTTTATGAAATTTTTCAAAGCTCCCATATCAAATAGCCTGAATATGATTTTAATCCTTTTTGTTAAAATAAGTTCTTTTTCTAAAATGGAAAGCCCGATTGTAGGTTTATACTCTTTTACAAAATTTCCATTGACATACATTTCGAGTAATGCACTTTTACCGCTCATTTCAGGACCAATTACAAATATTTGGATTATGATGTTTCTCCCCGAAAAGGAATCTTCTTTTGGTTTAAACTCCAACGTACTCCCATAGAGTATTTTTGGAATTTGTAAAGAAGTATTTCGATTACTTAAAATTAAAGAGATCTTTTCTGCAACTATATAAAAATAAGGGATAAAGTTATCTATATTAGAATATGAATCTGCAACAAGAACTAATAACGCAGGTATTGTTCCTAATTCTAGGTAAAACAATCTAAATTCATCAGTATTTATTGTACCGCTTTCAAATGATGTTTTTGTTGATTTCTTTATTTTTTCTATAGTTGGTTCTACTATACTCATAATTGTTTCTATTGTCCCCTCATCCAAATCTTTAACTGATTGTTGGACAATAACGAATCCATCAAGGTCCAAGACTAACGCCGCTATTAAATCTAAATCTTCGTAAGTTTTGTTTAAAAAATTTTCAAGTAGTTGGTTTAATAAAGACATTAGTACCTTTTTATTTTCAATAAATTCATTTATTACTTGACTTTTTTTATCACTATAAGGACAATTAATGCAATTATTACGAGAACCACAATTTTTTGCTTTTATATTGTTTTCAATTAAGTCCTTTTCAAATGTTAAGAATGTTGATAGATCACCATTAAAATTTGTAAGTTCGGAGGAATGTTTATCGTAAAACAATGATGCGATTTTAAGCATCTTACAATTAATTTCTTTTTGATCGTAGTCGAAATCTGAAACAATGATATAGAATAAATCTCTATCGCTTTGATCTCTATAAAAGTTAAACGTAAATCTTTCAAATTTAATAGTTTTTATTGTAGAACCTGTAAGTTCTGTGGAAAAAGATTGAATAGCACTAATAAAACTGGATACCATTTGCATATCAGAACCTAAGGAATGTTCCTCCTTAAATCCTTCAAAATTTTGACTAAATATTAAAATTCCGCTCTTGATTATTAACACATTCTTAATTATAGGAATCCCCAAATTTTTCATGTCAATTTATATATATTATTTGAGACTTCTCCATCTTCAGTTTCTATAAGATATCTTGATAGTTCGTTTATTACTTTATCAAATTCAGATGTAATCGGTCTTATATTCAATAACGATGGAAAAATTGCTAATAATTTAAGATTATCTGCTACAGATTGAATAAGGATCATAAATCCATTATTAAAAAAATCGTCTACCACTCCCACTGATATTAATTCCCTTTTATTATCGAAGTCTATTAATCCAATATCATTCTTAGATAATGAGTCAATTGCACTATAAAATGCTATAATTTTTTTTTCGTATAAATCATCATCAATAAAATCATCCTTTATTGTGGCAAGTATGAATCCTTCTTTGTCTAAAATAGAACTAGCTAAAATTTTTGCTCTTTTTTTAAAGATCTTAAGCAATTCATTTATCCTTTTTTCTAATTCTTCCATCCCAATCATTTTATTTTACCAATAATCCTTGTTGCTTCGAATTAATCATAAAATACTATTTATTATCACAAATCTTTTTGTTTGCTGTTTTTTACGAAAAAATTATAAAAGAAGTTATATAAATAGCTTTTTAAATCGTAAAATTAATTTCACTAAGATCTTTTAAATTGCACACAATTTAAGATATAACAAAGTTTAAATAATTCTATTTTTGTTTTGTAAATAATATTTACAAAAAATTTAAAAAAGATGTGGTTAAATCCACTCAATATCTTTATCAAAATTTTTACAATTAAAAAATTAAAATTTATGCATGAAGTGAAGGATGGTTATGGAAAATTCCCAAAAATCGAAAAGTGATTTAAAATGTTTGCAATTATGTGGGTTTGGATTAGTAAAGATTTTAAAAACTAATTCATGGGAGGATTTTAATGTAATTTTGCATAAGGGGATTAGTATGGCGCTTATTCAAAATGTAATTGACTTGAGTAAAGAAGAATTTTTAAATAACACGCAAGGTAATTCAATTATTCCTATAGATGATTTTATGATCTACAATTATTATTTTCAAGATAATAATGGAAATATCATATTTGTAATTTATATGGATGAAAAAAAACAACAAACGAATTACTCAAAGCTGTATCTTATAACAAAAAAAATAAATAAATTTTTCACTTCAAATACCCCAATATCAGAAATAATAAATATTTTTAATACATTGATCGAGGTTCCTCGAAGTGAGGGAATAATAGCAGTTTTCATTCTTGATCCATCAGGAACTCCTTACTATTTGAAAATTAATAAAGTTAAAAATAATGTTGATAAGAACAAAGAAGCTATTAGTGGTTTTATTTCAGCACTACATTTACTTTCTAAAGAAATTTTTAATAAAGAATCAAGAGTAAAACTCAAAGAAATTAATGTTGGTAATCATCGATTTTATATGATTACAAGAGATAAAGTAATATTTGCTTATTTAGTAGAAAATCCTGATCATTTGATTCAAAGGTACATATACTTAATAGTAGATGAATTTTTGGACGATTATAAAGAAGTTATAAAAAATTTTAAAGGGGATACTAGCCCATTTAACAATTTTGAAAATAAAATTAATCAATATTTTATAATATGAATAGATAATAGAAGGTTTGTTAAAAATGCTAGAAGATATATTTTGGATTATCCAGGAAATCTGGACATTTTGAACTACCACTCACTAACATGTGTGGATTCCTAATTCATTGAAAACAGCTCAACAAGATTTGGGAATCGTGCCGAGTCTTACATTTTCTCTAAAGGCTTAACTTTCCGCTATTCCATCGGTAGAATTCCGTTTCTTTTTGTAGTCGTTGGTTATCCGACCAAAGAGTAGGAATTAATTAAAATATATTTTAAGAGAATTAAAAAAAAAGTAGCGCGAAGATTTAGTGAATTCTCCTCAAGCTCAATTCATCACCTTCCTAAAGAGAAGGTGTTTTCTTGAGCAGTCAGGATAAAAATTAATACGATACTTTCATTATTCAAAGTTTTAAGGATTATATTAAAATGAAACATAGCCTTTTTACCACAAACCATTTTTATTATTTTTCTTTATAATTTTAATACAAAAACATTGGTTAAAAGTCTTTTTTGTATTTTTTATGTTAAAAATTTGCAAGAATCAGAGGTGAATACTCACCACTGTTCATCAGAGCCCCGCGTGCGACTTTCACCGCACGGGGCTCAAGCCCCAAGTGCTCAGCATTATGTTACCATATCTCCTCTGGAGAACCTTCTCAGAAATCTCCCCGGAAGTTTCAAGTTACCAATCCACCACCTATAGGAGAAGAAGGTCATTATCTTAAGGATCTACTTTCTGCTTGTACCTCTGTTGGCGATCTCTCCAGTATTTACATGCTTTTGAGTCGTAAGGACTTGTATGAATCCTGACCTTTGGCCATTTCCACCATTTCTTGACGCATAAAGTATATGGTTCGACCAAGTGGATTCCCTGATAAGAGAAAACCCACTTTCTATTCCCTATTGTTTTCCAGTATCGATTGCGGATCCATTTTCGACCCCTCTTTCTAGGATGACGGTGCCTAGCCCATCGCCACATCATTTCCCATATACGATATGACAGATAGGTAAATGCTCTAAAAGCATTACTCCATTTAAAATAATTACAAAATCCTCTAATGCGTTTATTCAAACCTTTTATAAGGTCTATCACATCGCTATTCCAGTTCCATCTCATATAATTCTTCAGCTTGATCATGAATCGATCTAACCTGTCCCGACTCGGAAAGTAAATAAACTCCTTAATGGAGCCCTCTCGGCGGTAAAATCTTCGGAATGTAAAACCCAAAAATTTAAAACCTTCCGATAGGTTTACAATTTGAGTCTTTGCTTCATTCAGGTTCAGACCGACCGTTAAAAGAAAAGACTTTACCTTAGGTAACACATAACTCACTAAGACATCTCTAGATGGTGCAAGGATGATAAAATCATCCGCATATCGAAATAAGGCTACATCCTTATTATATCCCCCTCTATGCGATGGAGGCTTATACTTGTTTGTTCTTGAATAAATTCCGAACTGCCTTTCAAGTCCATCCAGGGCGATATTTGCCAAGAGAGGGCTAATAACACCTCCTTGAGGTATGCCTTTCTTTTGCCTTTCAAATCCAATCTTACTAATTAAGCCAGACTTCAACCATTTTCTAATTATTTTCTGAAATGGGCTACTATTAATCTTTACCAATAAAGCACCATGATCAATGTTATCAAAACATTTCGTGATATCAGCATCAAAAACCCATCCAGGGTGGGGTCTACATCCCTTTCTATGAACCAATGTAGTTACAATATGACTTACCGCATCAATTGCACTTTTTCCTGGTCGAAATCCAAAGCTGTGGGGTTCAAACTTTGCTTCCCACTCTGGTTCCATTGCAAGCAGTACTAAGGCTTGCATGACTCGATCTCGTATCGTAGGAATTCCAAGTTTGCGTCGATCCCCATTTGGTTTGGGGATCCATCTCACTTTCACAGGGTTAGGCTTGTAGTTCCTTAACTCTAAACTTTCTGCAAGAGATATTTTGGCTTTCCCCGTTTTAACTAAACATCCGTCAATTCCAGGTGTGTTTTTACCCGCATTGATTTCTGTAACGAGTTTTACCGCCAACAATCTTGCAGATAGCGATCTTACAAGTAACTTTTGATATTGCTTAACTCTCCAAAAGTTACCTATCTGAGCATCTCGGAAAATCTTTTGTTGTTTATTCTCGACTTGATGCTTGACCTGAGACCAATCAATCTGATCCCATTCAATTTGCACCCGCTGGTTGGTGCGTACAAAATTCTTTTCTGTCTCACGCCTTCCTTCCATTAGAAAATATCCTACAATTGTTTTCCGTTGAGGTCATAGGTAGTCAGCCCCATTCGGGCGGGTATATACCCTATCCTTCGCATTACCGAAGGCATTAGCTTACACCTAATCTCTGCCTCTCATGGAGGCTTTATGGAGTTCCCTTATTCGGACATTTCGTGACCCTTAGGAGCCTGCTCTACGCCGAGCGCTTTCCGGTCAGATGAATGTGTAATGATCAAATACACATTCCTAACGCCATTGCCTTCTTTGGTCAAACTGCGTATCAACTCCCTTTCGCAGCCTATATTTCACGACGCTTAAGCACAGGTTCACTTTCGTTCTCCATAGGTCACTTTGGCTAGCCCTATCTATTTGGGGAGTTAATAGAATCGGTACATTACCGCGCATGCTTTAGAGCCTACACCTTTTAAGTGCAAGTCCGCGCGATTGCCATAAGCGGTCTGACTCCACTGCCCATTATTATGGGATTCTGAATAAAAGCTTTACTCCGCCGCATTGATCAGTAATCAAAAAATGTCACAAAATCAGTAATTAACTGACACTTAATAAATTACTGCCCACGAGTCGTCAGTAATGAAAAATGTCAGTAAAATCGTTATTTTTAAACCCTATTTAATGCGTCTAGTTTTGACAACTGATGTATGTCGTCAGTAATTAATACTGACATTTTTCAAACGAGTTGTAACTTAGGAAAAAGTAATTTAAATGATAAAGTATGATTCAAATAGTATTTTCATTTAATATTCTCTTCGAGCTTCATTAAATACACCTAAATTTAAAGGTAAAACAATAAAAGGTGATAAAAATAAGAGATTATAAAAAGAAAAAAAAATATGAAGAAGCTAGAAATTGCGTCATAATAAAGGACTTTCAACAGAAGAACTTGCATTATATTTCGGTAAATCGGAAAGAACAATATACAGATGGCTAAAACTAACCAGTCAAAAAGAATCACTCGTTCATACGAAATCTATAAAGAAAAAGAAGCGTTCAAAAAAGTATTCTCTTGAGATCTTTAACCATATTATAGAATTAAAAGAAGAATTACCGCAACGAAGTGCTCCATTAGTACATTCAATACTGAAGAGAGAATTTCCAACTAGTTGCCCTTCTCTATCAACGATTCGAAAATATATACGAGATCAAGGGCTTACTTATAAGCCAACATATCGTAAACAAGGATATATTAAATTTGAGAGAAAGAGACCTAATGATCTATGGCAAATTGATATAGCTGGAGTTCAAACGGTTGGACATTTGAAGAAATTATATTTAATTGCTTTACTAGATGACTGCTCGAGGTTCATAGTTGCTGCAGAATACTTTAAAGACCAAAAGGATATAAATGTGCAAAAAATCATTCGTAATGCGGTTATAGCCTATGGAAGACCTAACCAAATCCTTGCGGATAATGGAACTCAGTTTAGAAATCTTATTGGTAAACTAGGAACTAAATATACGATTCTTCTTGAATATTTAGATATTAAACCTATTTTTTCTAAACCAAATCATCCTCAGACTAAGGGTAAGCTTGAAAGATGGTTCGGAACCGTTAAACAAATGTTTCTGGTTGAAGCTCGAAATCAAGTTAAAAATGATCCTGACTGTTCTTTGGCTGATTTTAACCAAAGATTTAAAAAATGGGTCGATTGGTACAACAACGAGAAGTCACATCGCAGTTTACTAGATAATGGTCCACCTGCTAAAATCTTTTTTGAACCTAAGAATCGATTTTTTAGACCACTAAAAGCAAAAGTGAATTGGGATCGATGGCTTTACGATTTAGCACAAAGAAAGGTTAATAAATACAATGAAATCTCATACAAGTCTCAAAAATTATTTCAGTTTGTGGTAAAAAAATCTAATATTTGTTAAAAATATCTAATCTTTATTAATTATTTTATAAAAAAAATGTTATATAAATGTTTTCGATTATTTAAGAAATTCATGAGAGGAAATTTTTCTTTTGCTGTTCTAAGAAATACAATTATATCACAAATTAAATTTTAAAAAATTGATATAAATTGATAAGATTAGCTTTAGATTAACAATTTAAAAATCACATCGTATTAGATTTTTTTTTTATATTTTAAAAATTTTGATAAAACTATCGTAATAATTCCCATTTTATTCAGTTGGAAAATTATAATTTGTAAAAAAAGAATTTAATATTAATTTTTTGTTATAACGAAACTTTAAATATAAGATTTTTGTTCTTGTAAATAATATTTATAAAAAAATTAAAAAGATTATTATCAAAAAAAACTTAAATAATTTGCTACTAAAAAAGGTGTTAAAAAAATATGAATGTTTCGCAAAGATTTATGTTGGTATTTGGAGCTATATTAGCGATGGTAACATTAATAGGGGTAATGGGTATTATTCCTGTAGATAGTTACCCTTCTCAGTTTTTCAAAACAAGTTCTTTAATTGTAGTATTATCAGTTTGTCTAGCAATAGGAGGATTTTTGGCTATAACTACCGTTAGAAAGGTAAGTGGAATTGAGGAAAAGGAGAAATCAATGGAAGCAATAATTGACCACGCTGAAGAAGTTTCGATTAATGTTGCAAATATTGCTGCAGAGTTAGAAGCAATCAGTAATGAAGTGGATAAACACTCCCACGAAATTGGAGAAACTTCGCACAAACTTGTTGGTGCCACTAAAGGACAAGTTGAGGCGCTAAAAGCAATTGAAGCACATGCAGAGGATGTTGATAGACACTCTCACGAAATTGTGGACCATACTGCTGATATCGATAAAATCATGGATATAATCACTAGTATCTCCGAACAAACAAATTTACTCGCTCTCAACGCGAGTATAGAAGCAGGAAGGGCAGGTGAACATGGTCGAGGTTTTGCCGTTGTTGCCGATGAGGTAAGAAAGCTTGCCGAAGAATCCAAAAAGGCAGTTATTGATTCTAGTGAAAAGATAGAAGAAATTGAAAGATTGATTAAAGATACGGTTGAAGCACTTGATAGAGTAACTAAAGAAATTGAAGAAGCAGAAGAGCATGAAGAGGTAAATGAGCAAGGTTTAGAGGTAATAATGAATGCTTCCGATTCTCAAACCGTTGCAATGGACGAAATTACTGCTACTGCTCATAGATTAGATGTAGTAGCTGAAGAACTGAAAGAAATGCTAGATATCCATAAAGGTGAAAGGGTAGCGGAGGCTATAAAAGAGGAACGCCCTAAACTGAAAAAAGAAAGTGAAAATGTTTTGAAAGCTACTGAAAAGAGCCCCGAAATCGTTAAAAAATAAATAAAAAAATAAACATATCTTTTTCATTATTTTAAAATTATATTTTTCAATCAAGATTACTCACAGTTAATAAATTAAAAAATTAAAGGAATGAAGTAAATGATAGTTATGGAAAATTATCATAATAAGATTAGTAACGATACAAGGTCTTTACAAATACTAGGTTTTGGATTGGTTAAAATTATGGAAGCTAATTCAGGAGGAAAATTTGAAATAATTTTACAAAGGGGAATAGGTATCCCTCTAATTCAAAATGTACTCGAATTATGTAAAAAAGAAATTTTAGATAAAAAACAAGGTAATTCGATCATTCCTTTAGATGAATTTATGATTTATATTCACTATTTTGAAGATAATCAAGAGAATATATCAGTAATAATATATATGGATGAGAAAAAAAGCAATTTGAATTATGCAAATTTGTATCTTGTTTCAAAAAAAATAAATAAATTCTTCAGTTCCAATAAGCCAATCTCAGATGTTAAAACATTATGTAATACTACGATTGAGATTCCGCGATCTGAGGAAATAAAGGCAATTTTTATAATTAATTCATCTGGAAGTCCTTACTATACAAAGATTAGTAAAATTAGAACTTCAATTGATAAAAGTCAAATGCATATAAGTGCTTTCATTTCAGCGCTATTTTCATTTTCAAAAGAAGTTATTGGACAAGAATCAGGAGCAAAACTTAAAGAAATAAATTTTGGAAATCAACGATTTTATATGATTACCAAAAATAAAGTAATATTTGCTTATTTAATTGAAAAATTGAATCAATTAGTTCAAAGATATATGTATTATTTGATAGTTGATGAATTTTTGGATAAATACCAAGAAAATATAAAAAATTTTGCTGGTGATATGTCACCATTTGAGGATTTTGATAAAGTAATTAACCATTATTTTATATTATAAATAGAAATTAAAAGGTACGAAAAAAAAATGGAAGAAAAAGAACAAGTATCCGTTATAATATTTGAAGTAGCATGGGAACAATTTGCGATTGAACTTCTTGATGTTAAAGAAATAATTCAAGCAGGACAAATAAGAAGATTACCAAAAAGCTTTGATTTTGTCGAAGGAATATACAATTATCGAGGAGATATCATTCACATTATTAATCTTAAGAAGAAATTAAACCTAAGTGAATACCTTCTATATGGATCGAAAAAAGCTTTAATTGAAAAATCCGAAGAAATAAATGAAGAAAGTGTTGGTACTGACAATGATGAAGAGGATGGTGCTGAAAAAGAGGTTGATGCTGAAAAAGAGGTTGCTGATGGGGAGTCGAGAAAGTTTATTATCATTGCAAACATCCAAAACTATCATGTTGGATTTTATGTGGATCGGATAATTAATGTATCACATGTCAACATCAACAATATTAAAAGATTGAGTCCCATTGTTCAAACCAGCGTTAAAATGGAATATATTAGAGGGATCATAAGGTTTGATGATAGACCTAGAATTCTAATTGATTTAAGCAAAATTCTTAGCGAAGTTGAGCAACAATTAATTCAAAAAGAGCTTTCATCGTTAATCTAAAAATTATTTATTAAAAAAAAGAGGTAGATAATAGTATGTCAAAAAATAGTAAAAAAAGAATAATGATTGTAGACGATGCCCTATTTACAAGAAATATCTTAAGAAAGATTATAAACAAAACCGATTATAGTGAAGTTATAGCAGAAGCATCAAACGGTAATGAGGCTGTAGAATTATATAAAAAATTTAAGCCAGACTTAGTTACAATGGATCTGGTCATGCCAGTAAAAGGAGGAATTGAAACTGTTGAAGAAATCTTAAAAATCGATAAAAATGCTCTTATTGTGGTTGTGTCTGCCTTGGGTCAAGAAGCATTAGTCCTCGAGGCAGCAAAAAAAGGCGCGAAAGACTTTATTCAAAAGCCTTTCAAAAACGATCAGGTTTTAGAAGTCATGGAAAGAATTCTATTAAAAAAAGAAATTAAAAAATAAAAGAAAAATAATAAAAAAAAAAAGGGAATTATATGGCATTATCTGATGAGGATTTAAAGCTTTTCTTTAGCGAAGCAGAAGATTTAATTCAAAATATTGAGGATAATATTTTGAATTTGGAAGAAAACCCTGAAAATAACAAGCCCATCCAAGAACTTTTCTTTATTTACCATACTTTAAAAGGTATGACTGCGATGGTAGGGCTTGAGAGTCTTTCTAAATTTTGTCACCAGTTTGAGACTTTCCTGGAAAAAAACAAAGATTTTAAAGTGCGCGCGAAAAGACAAGATAATTTTATTAATTTATTGTTTGAAAGTCTTGATGTGATTCGAAATACAATAATCAAAGTAAAATCGGGAGAATTAAAAGATTTAGGAGCACAAGTTTTAGGAGAAGTGATTGAAACATTTAGCGAATTCGAATCTGAATATGAGATTACTTTCTTTAAACCTTTGAGTCAAAATGAGCTTGAAACTGCTAGAAAAACCAAGGGAATTTATTTCTATAAAATATATATAAGAATTCTAGAAACTTGTGTATTTAAAAAAGTAAGATTATTTATTATTTTTAGAGCGTTAAACAAAATTGGCAGAATATGTTCGAGCAAACCGGAACCGGAATTATTAGAGAGAGGTAATTTTGACACCGACTTTGAGATTTATTTTATGAGTCAACAAAATTCAAACGATATAATTAAAGTAATTAATGAAATCCTTGAAATTGATAATAAAGTTGTAACTAGAATTTCACAAGACGAATTTTATAACATAGTCACTGAATTTAACTTAAAATATGTTTTAAGGGAAGAAAAGGAAATAATAATATCACAAGAACAAATTATAGAACCAGCTGTAGAAACTGTATCCTCTATAGTATCTGACTTTACAGAAAGTGTAAAACAAATTACATCAGTAAAAGTAAACATAGAAACTTTAGAACAATTAATGGATTATTTCGGTGAACTCGTAATTATAAAGAATCAATTAAGTCAGTTTTTAAAGGTAAAGCAAGATTGGGAGAGTACTAGATTTTTCGATAATATGGATAAACTCTTCCTTGAGATTCAAGAGATTATTTTTAAATTGAAGCTTGTTAGAGTTGAAACCACATTTAGGAGATATAGAAGACTTGTACGTGATGTTACTAAAGAAACGGGTAAAAGAATTAGATTTGTTTTGGAAGGAATGGATGTAGAAATAGATAGGAAAGTACTCGAAGAACTTAATAGTCCATTAATCCATCTGTTGAGAAATGCTATTTATCACGGAATTGAATCTCCTCGAGAAAGAGAACTAAAAAAAAAAGATCCGGTTGGCACTTTAAAACTTAAAACATATAGGAGAGCAGGTTCTATATACATTGAAGTGGAAGACGATGGAGGAGGACTTAACTTTGCTAATATAAGACAAAGAGCTGTCAGCAAAGGATTATATACGCCAGAAGAGGCAATGGGTTTAACTGCGGAAGATATGAAAAGAATTATCTTTATGCCTGGATTTACAACTCTTGCGGGAGCAGATCAGATCTCAGGGAGAGGAATGGGCTTAGCTATCGTAGCAGAAAGAATTGAGGAATTAAGTGGTTCAATTGATATTATCACGCAAGAAGATCATGGATCTAAATTTATACTGGATGTTCCGTTCACGAGAGCTATTTTAAAGGCACAATTATTTAAAGTTGGTGGAGATTTATTTGCTATTCCAATTGAAAACATCAAACAAATTTATTTTTTAAATAAGGAATTGATAGATTTTGTTAAGGGTACGGAACATTATAGAGTAGAAGATAAATTAGTACCATTGGTTCGTTTAAAGCAATATTTTGAATTTCTTCCCCAGACTAAGAAGGAGGGAGCGGAGTTGGAAGGGAATTCTAATTCACAAATTGCAATTTGGTGTATTAAAGACGAGGCGAATTCAGCAGTTTTCATTGTTGACGAGATACTTCAACAAATGGAAGTTGTTATTAAGCCATTTAGATCGAAATTCTCAAGATTTCAAGAAGTTTTAGGCGTATCCATCACGGGAGAAGGTACTATATGTTTAATTCTTGATGTTTTGAACTTAATATCTTCAATGTCGAAAAAATTAAGAGGGCTCGAATTAGTAGAGATCCCTCGTTAGTTTTTTTAAAATCAATAAAGGGAAAAAAATAATAATAAAAAAAATTTAATGGAGGAAAATTAGGTTGAGGTTCAAACGTGTAAATATTGAAGAATTAGAGACAGAATTTTCGCCATCTTTTATTGGAGTTCCCTTAAAACGTTTTGAAAGATTTGAAGAATTTCAAGAAAAAGAAAAAGAAATAAAAATTCTCGAAAAAGGCTCAAATATATTAATAATAAACGAAGAGACCTTAGAATATAATTATGATAAAGATTGGAGATTAGATAACTTTATCGGAACAGGTACTATTACTGTAAATAACAATTCAAAGAAAAATCGAATTTGGGATGTTCGGTTAAAGCTTTCTGGAACGGAAAATGCCAATCTTGAAAAAGAAAAATTCATTAAATTAGGGAATTTTGAACCTAAAACTAATAAAAAATTGAATTATTCAATTTTGAATTTAGAAAATCTACCAGACCCAGTGAGAGTTACTGAAGAAATCGAGGTTCAAGATATTAATACTAAACAAATTTACGACACTGGCTCAGATTTAGATGAGCTCACTTCGATTTCGACCGAACCCGAACTTAAAAGTAAAGATTTAAAAAAAGAAAGAAAAGAGGAAATAATAACAGAAGTTAAAGAAGAAGTATTTGAAGGAGTAAAAGAAGAAATAAAAGAAGAAGAACCAATTAAACTTCTAAAAGATAAAAAGAAACTTGATACATATTTACCAATAGAAGAGATAGAAAGTACGGAAGAGGATAAGATTACTAAAATTGAAGGAGAATTTTCAGAGAAGGAAGCTTCTGCCAAAAAAGAAGTTGATGAAGAATTTGATCCTGAAATCAATAGCGTTGAGTCTAAAATAAGAGTTGAACAAGAAAAATTAGACGAAACAACTAGAATGGCCAACGATTGGTTCGCAAAAATGAATGACTTAGATAATAGTGTAAAAAATTTAGGAAAAAAACATAAAACACTAAGTAAGACAAAATCTAAAGCTTTGAATAAAAGATTAAAGAGTATTCCTGAAGAAGAGAAATCAGAAAAGGCTGAAGAATATAACACTTCAGTGAAAGAAATTAATATTGAAATTAAGGCTTTAGAAGGTGAGATCATTGAGATTGAGGATGAATTTTTAAAGAAAGAAGCTTTTGCGAAAAAAGAAGTTGATGAAGAATTTGATCCTCAAATAAATAGCGTTGAATCTAAACTAAGTGTTGATCAAGAAAAATTGGATGGTGCCATTATAAGAACCACTGAATTGACCGCAAAAAAGAGTGAATTAATCAATGTTGTTAAAAATTTGAAAAAAAATCATATTGCATTAATTAAAGCAAAATCTAAGGCTCTTAATACGAGACTAAAAGAAGTTTCTGGAGACGAAGAATCTAAGGAAGCAATTGAAACAGAAGTAGAAGCACCATACGAGCCTGAAATAAATAGAGTTGAATCTAAATTACGCGTTGAACAAAAAAAATTGGATGATGCCATTGAAAGAACTACTGGGTTGACCGCAAAAATGAGTGAATTAATCAACGTTGTTAAAAATTTGAAAAAAAATCATGCTGCATTAATTAAAGCAAAATCTAAAATTCCGAAAACGAAAATAAAAAAAATTTCTGGAGAAAAAAAATCTAAGGATGCGATAGAAACAGAAGTAGAAGCAACATACGAGCCTGAAATAAATAGAGTTGAATCTAAATTACGCGTTGAACAAGAAAATTTAGACGATACTAACGAAAAACTAGCTGAATGGACCAATAAAGTAAAAGATCTAAGTGCTATTGTAAAAAAATTGAAAAAAGAACAAGAAAACTTAACTAAAGCTAAATCTAAAATTCCGAAAACGAAAATAAAAAAAATTTCTGGAGAAAAAAAATCTAAGGAGGCAATAGAAACAGAAATAGAAGCAACATACGAGCTTGAAATAAATAGAGTTGAATCTAAATTACGCGTTGAACAAGAAAATTTAGACGATACTAACGAAAAACTAGCTGAATGGACCAATAAAGTAAAAGATCTAAGTGCTATTGTAAAAAAATTGAAAAAAGAACTAGAAAACTTAATTAAAGCTGAATCTAAAATTTCAAATTTGAAATTAAAGGAGATTTCTGAAGAAAAGAAAAGTAAAATCAACGAAATTAGAAACCAAATTCGAGCGAAAGAAAAGGAATTCTCTAAACTCGAAGATCAAACCTCAAAGAAAGAATCTATTGTGGAAAAAGAAGTAGAACAGGAATACGATCCACAAATAAAAAATGTTGAATCTGAATTAAGCGTTGAACAAGCAAAATTAGATGAGACTAGGAAATATTTTGAAGAATGGACTGCGAAAAAGAAAGAACTAAATAATAATGTAAAAAAATTTAAGAAAGAACACGCAGCCTTAATTAAAGCAAAATCTAAAGATCTAAATGCGAGATTAAAAGAAATTTCCAAAGAAAAGAAAATTAAGATCAAAAAAGAAACGAAAGAAACATTGGAACCTATGACTTCTGAAAAAACTCCTGATATTACCGAAAAAACTCCTAGTATTGAATCAGACATTCCCAAAATTGATGATTTAGAAATTGATGTTATTAGCTCAAAAGAAAAAGCTAAAGAAAAAATAGAAGATATTCCAATAATTACTAAGTCTGATAAACCAAAAATCAAAAAAAATTATTTATTAAAATTCAACAAGCAAAATAAATTAAAATTCACAATAAATCTTGAAAATACATCGAGATTTATAATGGAAGATGTAAAATTAGGAAAAATTCTTCCAGAAGGGTTAACTAATATTAAATATGAAAGTGAAAATATTTCAAAACTGGATATGCAAAAAGGAATACTAATATGCACTAAAAATGAACTTAATTCTGGAGAAAAAATGAGTTTAACAATTTTTGGAGATTTTACTCCAAGGGAGAAGAAATTAATTGGAACAGGAAATATTCAATTAACATACAATATTAAAGACTATTTAATCTCTGAAATTGAAGTTGAAAATTTTACAGCATACTCACACGCAATGCACGCTATAAATATAAGAGAAAAAGAAACTGAACCAAACAAATGGATTTGTTCCCTAATCTTTAAAAACAACAGTGATTTAAATATGGTGTTAAAATCTCTTTTAGTTTTGGATAAAGAAAAAAAGAATAAATATATTGATTTAAAGTTAAGTTCTGAAAAAGAAAAGAAGATTATAAAACCCGGGGAAAAATTCATTAGTAATGAATGGGAAGTTGAGGACGAATTTGAACCTAAATTCTTTAGAAAGTTGAAGTATTCGGTAACTCATCAATTTTATAGAAGGACAAAAGTCAATATGAAATATAGTGAAGGTGCTTTTGAAATTGTTGACTTATCAATATCTAAAAGAATGTCAGAAACAGAGATTAAATCGTTTGAAGTAACAGAAATCGAGAATATAATTAATATAAAAAACATTGGTACCATCGCTGTTAATGGGCTTGAAATAAAAGAGGTAATTCCTGCTGATTTCATAGCTCCACTCAATAATTCAGATTTTCAAATTAGAACCTCTTCTGGGATAAAAGATTTTAAAGATATAAATATAAATATATCGCCTTACGATGATAATTCGTCAGTTCCGCATATTATTGAATTAAAATTAGAAAATATTTTGGACATAAATGAGTTTTTAGAAATAAGATATCAATTTAAAGCAATAACCCCTAGTTATAGAAAGGATTATGAGTTTCCCCTCGAAGTAAAAAGTTATTATCCGATGACAAAAGAAACTCTAAAAAATTATTACTATATAGAAAATGTATTGACTAAAAGAGAATTACCTAATTTAAAAATTATTCATAGACGCCGTGATTTATTAATCGGTAAAGAAATTTTCCCTGGTAGGGATGTAGATGAATTTGCTATAAGTATTACAATTAATAACAACTCTAATATTGAAGTTAATGATATCAAGATAAACGATACAATTCCGAAATCTTTCGAGTTGATATCAACAAATATCGAATATAATATTTCTGAAAGTGAAAAAGGTAATACAATTACTTTTATAATTGAAAGGATATTACCTTTACAGGAATTTGAGATACGATACTATGTAAAAAATATAAGTGGTGAAAGTATAGACTACGACGAGCTGGAATCGTTTATTTATGGATAAAAATAAGTCTAAAAAATTAATTATGTTAAAATTTTAATATAAAAATTAAGAGGTAAGGTAAGTAAACATGGATTTTCAATATTTTGAAACATTGCTGGATAAATCTGACAATAGTTTGCTTTATTTTGTCGAACAGATTATACCATTTTTTAAAAAAGAAGAATTACTAATACTTTTAGACGATCTAGCGGGTAAACCACTTAATAAGAGTGTAAAATCAAGCAAAGCCACTGGATTTATTGAAATTAATGACGATTATGATAAAAATGCGGAATTATCGAAATTAAAATCCGAGCAATTAAAATTATTATACCAGATTTTCATAAGTAAAGAATTGAACGAAAAAAAAGATGTTAAATGGCGCTTTTACCAATATTTAAAGTTTGTTCGAGGATTTAACTTTAAATCAATCCATGTAAATCGAACAAATAACGAAAACTCAGCAGTAGATTTCATTATAGAAATGGAAAATAGAGAAATTTTTTTTGTTAATTGTGGAAGTATCTTAAAATTAGAGAATTACACGGAAATTATTACTAATATTATCAAATTCTCAAAAAATCGGAAAATTGTACCAGATAAAATCATTATCGCAGCAAATAAAAGTTATAGGAACATTCCAATAACCGAAGCATTTACCATCCAAAAGTACTCTATTATTCCCGAATTATGGATTGAATGGGTTGATTTAAATAAGATGTTCAATGGAGATGACTTATTAATTATGAGTAATAATAAAGGTGAAATATTAGAACTTGCGGGTTTTAATTTTAGTGGTACAGAAGATTTACTTGATTACATTTATGAAAACTCAAATGGTGGGCAAATTTCAATCTTTAAACAAATCGGGTATTACTCTGAAACGGTGCAAAAAGAACAGAAACCAAAAGTTGAATTGATCTGGCGTGGAATTATGATAAAAGAAAAATCTTCATAAAAATTAATATTAAAAAAAAAAGAGATGATAAAAAAATGTTAGAAACAGAAACAGAATCTGTAAAAAATTTAAATGTAGTAATAATACAAGTAAAGGATGAAAAATACCTTCTCGAGGTCAAGGATGTTAAGGAAATCGACATTCCTGGAGAAAAGATTATACCAGTTCCTTTAGCTAATAAAACTATTGTGGGAATTATTGATATTAGAGGCGATATTTATTCAATTATCTCACTAAGACATAAGATTTATACTGATGAAATACAGCATATAATTGATACTTCCTCTCGAATAGTGCTACTTGAATTTTATAATTTAGAACTTGCGATACTTGTAGATAGCGTTATTGGAGTTAGAGAAGTTCCGATTTCAATGTTCCAAGAAAAGAGTACTATCGTAGAAACGAATCTAGACTATCAATTTATAAAAGCTATTGGCGTCTTAGAAGGAGAAACTTATATATTGTTAGATTTAAAAGCTTTTATAACATCTATGGAGATCTCTCTAGAGGATAGACCAGAACCCTTGCCTTACCAAAAAGTTAGAAAATCGATGATACCTAAAAAAGAACCTGAATTACCTATTAAACAGCAGATTGAAAGCCCTTTTTTCATTTCACAAGAACCTAAATCAATAGAATTTCCACAACATCCTCAAAAAATAGAAGATAGAATGATCCTTACTCCAGAACAAGAAGATATGCTAAGAGAAATAGGAAATATTGGATCGGGTAATGCAGTTACAGCATTGTCGCGTTTAATAAAGAAAAAAATTGATGTAGATCTTACAGATGTCGGAATAATATCGTTTGATAAGTTAGCTGAACAATTTGGAGGGCATATGGAAAAAATTTGTGGAATCTTTTCTCAAATAGGAGGGGATTCTCAATCTACCATTCTCCAAGCTTTCGAATTGAGACCACTAATGGAGATTATTGCATCGTTAGCCGGTAAAAAGACAAAAATAGATCCGAATAAGGTTAACTCCAAGGAAGATCTTGATGATTTTGCTATTTCAACTATAACTGAAATGGGACACATCTTAGCAGGACACTACGCTTCCGCTTTAGCAGACTTAACGGGAACGAAGATAATGATTGAAGTACCTGAATTTGCCTTGAGTGAAGTTGGTTTATTAGGAGAATTTCTTGGAAAAGAACTGAGGACAATTTCTACATATATTATAGTAATTAAAACATCCATTAAAATTGTTGATTTGAAGTTAAATGGTGTATTTATCTTTATTCCTGATTTGGATAGGCTTTACAATATTTTCGATAAACTCGGTATTGCTTATGAGCCAAGACTTCAAAGACCTCCTATTAAACAGAGAGAGATAGTAATAAGACCTAAATCTAAAATTTTAGATTTAAAAAAATTAAAACTCACTGAAATTCAACAGGATGCTTTAAAAGAAATCGGTAATATCGGATCAGGTAATGCAGCTAATGCTCTGGCTCAAATGATCAATAAAAGAGTCGTTATAAATGTGCCCTCTGTAGAAATGATTGAATTAGATAAATACGCTGAAAAAATCAGTCAAAAAAATGAGAAACTATTTGTATCGTGGAGTAGTGTTACTGGGAAAACAAGAGCTACAATCTTGTCCATATTTAAAGTTCCTGATATTTTAAAAATAACTCAAATTCTAATTGATGAGGATAGTAAAATGAAACTTTCTGCAGCGAAAATTAAATCTACTTCCGACTTTCCTGAAATATATAGAAGCGCTATCAGCGAGCTTGGACATATTTTAGCATCACATTATATCAGCGCTCTAGGAGATTTATTAGACATAATGTTCATGACAGAACCACCAGACATGAGTATAGATACAGGAAAGCAACTGTTTAAAATATTAATGGAAGAAATTGGAATCCTAAAGAAATTGTCTCTCGTGATTACTACGAATGTTATAATATCGGACATTAAAATTGTTGGTACATTCTTATTTATCCCAGATATCGAAACGTTACGCGAGTTATTAGATAGGTTAGAAAAGTTTTACGAATAAGTTCAGTTAACGAATAAAGTCCAGTAAAATATTCACATAAATATTTTTTTTTATTTTTAAAAAAATAGTTTTAAATTATTCAATTTAGAGTAATTAAAAAAACACCTTAAAATATGTTAAACGACAGTTATACAGAATATATTTATCAAGTAAGTGGAGAAACAATAAAATCTAGGCCAAATAAAATTTTCGAATCTACAGGAGTTTATTTAATAATTGATAAAGATTTAAAAACGATTTGGGTATGGGCAGGAGTTAAATCGCGTTTATTCCACAGATACATGGCCTCAACTTGGGCGGGGAAGCTCAAAAGTAAGCAGAAATTCTACAATTTTGTATATGAAGTTATCAAAGAGGGAAGCGAACCTGACGATTTCCACACAATCTTTAACGAAATAAGCGAAAGTAGATTAGACTTAAAATATCCTGGAGAATCAAGAACAATGCAAATTAAAGGTAAAGATCCATCTTTGAGTAAAAATCTTAGGACTAAAATGAGCAAATTGTCAAATTCACAAAAATCCCAAATTAAAAAGATCATATCTGAAATTAATGAAATGCAAATGCATATAACATATTCCATGGAACATATTGGAAAACGTATTGCTCAAATTGAAAAAATATTGGAAAAATAAAAGTAAATATTTAGTTTTTTGATCTAAATTATTAATCGCCAAAATCAATTTATAGTTATATTTTTTTCGATTTTCAAAATAAATTATTTTACCTAGAATTAGGAGGATCAGTACCTGCTTTATTTGTATTAGTCGCAGATCCTTATTCTGATGTTGATCAATTTATTCCTTATTCCTGTATAGTTGCCGAAAAAATATCTTTAATTTTAAGTAATCGAGAGGTTTCTATTGAATTACCAAAATTGGGTGATAATGGAGAATTAGAGCTCAAACCACATGGGGATTCTGCTGCTGGTAAAAATATTGTAACAAAAATTGTCACGATTGGAGATGTATTATGATATTTCGCAATGTTTAGAATCGTATGATTCAAGAGTCTAATAATTTCTAAATTAATATGATAAATCCTATCCCATAGCACTCCCAACCTTGCTTCTAAGCGATTGTTTTTTATCTTTTTTTTGAAATTCGAGCATCCCTTCTCAAAAAGGCGATTTTGAAATTCGTGAATCTTATGTTGGATGGTTCTTATCTCTGAACGCATGTTGATTAACTTTAATTTTATATTTGAAAATTTCTTAGGTAATTTATTACGAAATCTTCGTCTCTTTTCAAATCTCCCCGTAGTGCTATTGAATTTCATGTCAAATAATGCCCTTTGTCCTAAAAAATAATGGGCAATCTCCTTTGATTTGTCTGGATCGCTCTTATCCACGACTGAAAGAACGGCAAAATGCTTCAATCCTAAATCTACTCCAATCTCAATATGTTTCACAACTTCATCGTGAGATTGTTTCGAACTATTCTTTTTTTGGACTTCAAAAGGAAGGTGGAAAAACAATTTGCCTTTTTTCAGACGGATAACAGGCGGGTGTTTACATGCTCCATTCTGTAAAAACTCTTTAATTCTTCCTTTCTTATCGTTAATTATAAATGTATGGAACTCTCTGCGCACAAAACTTAAGTCAATTGTTAAATGCTAAAGGTTCGACTTATAGACCTATGTCTCTTTTAGATTTTGAATGGGTATGGCTAAAGCCTTTTTTCATAAGACCAACATGAGGGCTTATAAAAAAGATTAGATTACCATCTTTTCGTTCTCCACCTTTTAAATTGTCAGGAGGATGATGGCTCGCAGCAGTTATCCCAGAGACGCCACCAATAGGGTACGCACCAAGACCTCCTAAGTGAAATTCACTGTCATATTCTTTTTTTAAGCCCTTTTCAATAGTATCTCTTTGTTCAAGTCTATTAACATCATCAGGACAAACACTGAAAACTAATCTTGAGTTTTCTTTTTTAAAATCATTTTCAGATAGACTTCTTATAACTTCGGTCATGAAATCGTTTATATTACATACTTTACCCCAACTTCCATAATCTTTTTGTAATTGATCAATAAATTCACTCATTTCTTTTATCACCAATGTTTTATTTTTTTTTATGTTTTTAATCGATTAATTAAATTAAAAAAAAATCTTCAGAGAATTGAATTTAAACTTGGAACGTTTAAATCCCATTTATAAACACATAAATTCTTATTTATAAAATTTTATTAAAAAGAAAAATTTAAATAAAGATCAATTGTTATTTCGACTTTTTTAAAATAATCTATAAAAAACGATTCTAAAACGATTCTATATTTGAAACATTGTTATTTTTAATATCCCATAAAACATATAATAGCCTATTAATATTGCTGCTTCCCATCTTTTGAGCGTATTGTCTGACCATAAGAAATAATACAATAATCCCACTGCGATAAGAAGCATAGGAATATCGAAATATAGTATTACTAAGGGAACGCTAAATTCTGCTATTATGGAACCTGAGGCGGTTCCTAAAAGAATATCACATATATTTGAACCCAATATATCGCCTACAGCAATTCCCTCGTCTTTTCTCTTCAATGCGGTTAAATCAGCTGTTAATTCTGGCATACTCGTAGCAAATCCTACTATAAAAATGCCGATTATAATTCCTGGAATGTGTAATTCCCTTGCCAACTCGATTGCGGTTAAAATCGTGATTTCAGCTCCTACTATTAGGATTATAAGACCAATCGCAAATAAACTGATACTCTTTTTGTAAGAAAGTGGATCTACATCTTTCTTATCTTCTAAAAGATGATCTAACCCATCCCTTTCAGCAATGAACTTTTTGATCTCATCTTCGGCTTTCTTCCGCTTTTTTTCACTTTTTATAGCTATCAACAAATATATAACATAAGCAATAATCATTAAAGCAGATTCTATGCGGGTTATCACCCCGTCGAGGGCACAGAAAAAAAATATAATTATTGAGATAAACATCATCAAGCCTTCTCTCCTTAATTCCCATTTACTCACGAAAATTGCTTGACTCATCCCCAAAATGCCTAAAATAAGGGTAACTTGAGTGAAATAAGAGCCAATTATGTTACCAATTACAATGCCATCTATATTTTCGGTTACGCCCGCCAATTTGTCCACACCACCTATTATACTTACTGCAATTTCCGGAAGGCTTGTACCAATCGCGAGAACTGTTAAACCCACTAAAAATTGACTAACTCCAAGTCGATTGGCTATGCTTTCTAAGCCTATCACGGTTAATTTGGCTCCATAAAACAAGGCAACAAACCCTATTAAAAGAAACAAAAGAACAAAAATAATCATCATATCTTCGTATTCCTAGAAAAGTGAATGTTTTTAAAGATTCACAAAACGAAAATAGATGTCATCAAGAGACAATGCAAATTAAAGGTAAAGATCCATCTTTGAGTAAAAATCTTAGGACTAAAATGAGCAAATTGTCAAATTCACAAAAATCCCAAATTAAAAAGATCATATCTGAAATTAATGAAATGCAAATGCATATAAAATATTCCATGGAACATGTTGTAAAACATATTGCTCAAATTGAAAAAATATTGGAAAAATAAAAATTAAAAACTTTTTTTATTACTCTACTCTTTTTTTTGGTTGAATTTGCCTTTTAATTTTTGACTAAAAATTGTATTTAAAAACAATTATCTTATTTTTTTATTGCATAAAATAAAAAGCCACCAAAGCTGAAAGCTTTGGAGGTGGTCGGGTCTCCGGAGTATTGGCAAGTTCTGGCGGAGATTAGGGCAAGTTCGGCAAGGAGGGCGTTCAATAGGTACTGTAGGAAAGATATCAAGGGTGCCCTCAAGGAAATCTTTAAAAGATTAGAAGTTGATTAGATAGTGTTATTAAGGTTAAAAACTATGTTTCGAATTAATATAAATTATACCTATAATTGATATATTTGGTATATTTGATATGTCCATGTATTTCATTTATAAAAAGTTTATGAAATAGAAAAATTTAAATAAAAATTGATTAATTTTTCCCTTTTTCTCTTTTTTTCGTTTCAAAAGAACTCTCCTATATTTGAAACATCGTTATCTTTAATATCCCATAAAACATATAATAACTTATTAATATTGCTGCTTCCCATCTTTTGAGCGTATTGTCTGACCATAGGAAATAGTATAATAATCCCACTGCGATAAGAAGCATAGGTATATCGAAATATAGTATTACTAAGGGAACGCTAAATTCTGCTATTATGGAACCTGCGGCGGTTCCTAAAAGAATGTCACATATATTTGAACCTAATATATTGCCTACAGCAATTCCCTCGTCTTTTCTCTTCAATGCGATTAAATTAGCTATTAATTCTGGTATGCTCGTAGCAAATCCTACTATAAAAATGCCGATTATAATTCCTGGAATGTGTAATTCCCTTGCCAACTCGATTGCGGTTAAAATCGTGATTTCAGCTCCTACTATTAGGATTATAAGACCAACTGCGAATAAACTGATACACTTTTTGTAAGAAAGTGGATCTACATCTTTCTTATCTTCTAAAAGATAATCTAATCCATCTCTTTTAGCAATGAACTTTTTGATCTCATCTTCGGCTTTTTGCCGCTTTTTTTCACTTTTTATAGCTATCAACAAATATATAATGTATGCAATAATCATAAAAACAGATTCTATGCGGGTTATCACCCCGTCGAGGGCACAGAAAAAAAAAATAATTATTGAGATAAACATCATCAGGCCTTCTCTCCTTAATTCCCATCTACTCACGAAAATTGCTTGACTCATTCCCAAAATGCCTAAAATAAGGGTAACTTGAGTGAAATAAGAGCCAATTATGTTACCAATTACAATCCCATCTACATTTTCGGTTACACCCGCTAATTTGTCCACACCACCTATTATACTTACTGCAATTTCCGGAAGGCTTGTACCAATTGCGAGAACTGTTAAACCCACTAAAAATTGACTAACTCCAAGTCGTTTGGCTATACTTTCTAAGCCTATCACGGTTAATTTGGCTCCATAAAACAAAGCAACAAACCCTATTAAAAGAAAAAAAAGAATAAAAACAATCATCATCATATCTTCTTACTTCTAGAATAGTGAATATTTTTAAAGATTTACAAAACGAAAATATCCCATTTCTACATTTAAGAAAAAATTGTAAATAAAATAATTTTTTTTTTTAAGAATTATAAAGAATTTAAGAGTAGAATAAAAAAATAGCTTATTTAACCATTGTCATTAAAAATCTAAGAAATAGACTGGTATCTGCAAAGTATTTATTGCCATAGATAAGTCTACCCTCTAAATCTTTATTAAATATAAGTGCGGGGATATTATTTAGAATAATTTTCTAATTAAAAGTTATAAGAAGCCTTTAATTTTAAAACAATAAATAGTTTAACGATTGAATTTTCTTTAAATTAAATAGTAAACAATTCTCAATTATATTATTATAAATTAAAAGAAAACTTCAATTATATCGTTATGAAATAAAAAAAATGCCTGTTAAAAGGTGATATAAGATTACAACTATAAATGAAGAAATATATTTGAGAAAGTTAACCACAAGGAAGTTTATGCGAAATCAAATCTCCTTGAAAAATGAATAAATATCCAAGTTTGTCCAAATTTTTTATAAATAGTCACTACAGTAAGATAAATAATAATAGATATGAACCAAAATAGATTGAAATAAAAAGAACCCCTGCCTTTTTATCCATCTTTCCTCTTAAAGAAACCACCATTATTACTACGATAGAAGCACAAATAACATAAAGAATAGTGGGAATTGCTAGTTCAGCTGAAACTGCTTGTGGAAAAATTAGTGACCCTATTGCTATAGATATCGTCGTATCTACTAAGCAACTACCAATTATATCCCCAATTGCGATTTCACGTTGCTTTTTCTTTAGAGCGTTTATATCTACCGCCAATTCTGGTAGAGAAGTTCCGATACTAAGTATAAAGAAACTGATGATGTATTCGTGAATATTCAATGCGGTTGAAAGTATTAGTATCGATTGTATGATAATATACGAACTAATAGCTACTCCAATAAAAGCGAAAATTGCTATTGTAGCATGATATTTTTTACTTTTAAAATTTTCTGTTAAATTCATTGTATTTACACGCTCTGCAACCTTGTCCTTAGTTACAAAATATATTAATGTTGCAAAAAGCCCATAACTCGCCATCAGAAATATAGCATCAAGACGCGTAAAATATCCTTTCTCAACAACGAGGAATATCATAAAAAGCGATACTATTAAACAAGCACCTATTATAATGAATTCCTTCTTGTCAACCTTGAACGTGCCGCAAATAATAGGCAAGAGCCCAAAAACTAAAGTCAATTGAGTTAAATCTGAACCTACAGAATCACCTACATTTATATCTCCATGCCCCATAGAGCATGCGATAATTGAGTTAAAGATCTCAGGAATATCAGTGCCTATTGATACGAATGTGATTCCAATTATTAGGGGTGATATACCCAAACCAGAAGCGAGAATAGCAGTATGTTTTACGGCTACACTACTGGTATAGGCTATAAGCAGTATGCCACCAATGAGCATCAATATAGCTAATCCAATGTCAAACATCTATTTAAGAATAATCATATGAATAAAGTTCAATTTAATCAAAATAGTAATTTTTACATTATTTATAAAGTTGTACATTTTTGGTACAAAAGAAGTGCAGAAAATGGTCAATTAAAAGCCAGATTAACACCAATTATTGGATGATATTTGGAAATTTAGAAATCAAAGACTAATTTATCTTAAAAGTAAATCCCGATTTTTCACTCCTTAATTCTTAAAAATTAGGTGATGGAAGTGTATATCGTTTCTCCAGTAGTCTTATCTATCTTTAGATGCCTAAACTTTGCACTTTCTCGAATGATTTCTTCCGTATTCATTATAGTAATAATAACATCTTCGGGAAACAAATATCTTGCGAGATGAATTATCATATCTTTAGATTCAATGCAATTAAGTAATTTTAAACTCTCACAAGAATACAATAATTCGCTTATCAAATCGTAATTAGTCTCCTCCGAAAATTCAAGAATTTCTAAATTTCTATAAATTTTAGAAATGATTTGATCTAAAAGGTCGTAATCATTTAAACTTTTAAGATTATTTCTCATATAATTAAAGAATAATACGTGATATGTAGCTTCGGAACTAATAAATCCATCTCGATATTGTTTTATTCCTTTAGAAGTGAGCCGATGTTCTATCTCATCAATAATCGCATTAATTTTTTGAGGCTCAATTTTATGATAAACTCCTAAAGTATTGTAAATTTTTAATATAATTACTAACTGGGAAGTCTCTAAATCTTTCAAATAATTCGGTTCAAAGTATTTTTTATCTCCTTTAAGAAGCTCCTTAATTTGTCCCTCCGAAATTTCCTTAAGAAAATTTAACGACATGCAGGATTTAAAGAAATAATATATTTTGATAGTTGCTTCAACAATTGGAGCCTCAAACTCGTCAATATTTTCGTCGTACATGTTGAGTAAAAAGTACTTTATGTGTAATTCATCATCTTCCGTTAATGGTATTGATAAATTTTTAGCTAAGTAAATTCCACAATAATAAAGATCCGGATTTTTTAGAGACACTAAGGGGATTGTATCTAACCATTGGTCGCTGTTATTCTTTATATACTCTTTAATTTGGGAAAAATCAAAAAACTGTTGTATGTTAAAAAAATCTACGATTCTATAGATCATATAAATAAATTGTAATTTAGCTAAAGGATCCTTAAAATCATCAGAACTTTCAATTTTATTTTTATTTTCTCTAAATTTCTGAATTATTTTTTCCTGAATTTTTAAGTATTTTTGTAAACTTTTTTTTTTTTCTGGTGATTTTTCAAACAACCTCTTAAGATTACTTAACTCCATGATAAATTCCCAAGGAAGAATTCGTGCGGATCTTAAATTAGCCATTATCGACGAAACATTTGCATTTGAGAGGTAATCAAGAATTTTCCTTAAAAAGATTTCGTAGACCATCGGAACTATTTTTACATAAAATTCCATTATTGAAGATAACATTCCGAACCTTTTTTTTTGAAGTTCGTGAATTGGTACTAAAAAATCGTTCTCTATCTCTGTTTCTTCAAATCCTAGTTCAAGAAAACTATCCTTTAGATATATAAGGAGCTTTTCAAAACCTTCTTCTAGGCTCTCTCTCGCTAACGAATGTTCGCGCGTGAAAATAAATAATTTCTTCAAAAAATAATTATCAATATTTTCGTAAAATAAATTAATTTCACTAAGATATAAATCTAAAATGTTAAATAATCCTTGAAAAATCATTTTATATGTTTAATCTTTTTTACCACAAAATTCTCTGTGTTTAATTTTCCGGACTTATTTTTATAATAAAATAGACTTATTTAATCTTTTTTATAAAATCTTTAAATTTATTATAAAAAAATTAATTAGTTTATTTGAAATTCTATGAATTCACATGTAAATTAAAGACTATTTCAAGCCAAAATTTTTTTTTTTTTTTAAAAAATTTTTTATATTAAAAATATCTCTCCTTTAGTATAAATAGAAGAAAATTTTCAAAACTAATATTAAAGTGTGAAAAATTATGAAGCCGAAGTATAAATTTTATTTCTTAATAGCGTTATTCCAGATCTTTTTAGTTGGGGTTGTATTTTTTACTGTTAACGGAGTTATTTCTATTGTAAATGTTGCTGCACAAGGTAATCAAGTTTCTTCTGCGAATGTTGCTGCCTTAGCATTTGCTGCAGCAATTAGCGTTAGTACTGCAGTGTTAGGTAGCGCCTTTGCAATTAGAACGGTTGGGACGGCAGCTATCTCTTCCCTTACGGAACGCGAGGAAAGTTTTTTTAAGGCTTTTTTAGTTTGCGCCCTAGCAGAAGCTCTGGCGATTTACGGGTTAATAATTGCTATACTTTTATGGACTAAAATCCCATAAAATTTCCAAATTCTGGAATTTATTGTATTTAACGGCTAGAACAAAAAATAATTGGTGAATTTTTAACGAGTATTGTTATTCCATCGTATACATATACATATATAAAAATAGGATTTCTAAAGCAATTAATTATGGACGAAGACACCTTACAAAAGTTAAAAGAAATTAAAAAAATTAAAGCTTTCATGGAATATATAGCCCCATTTTACCCTAATTTAGATACTAAAGAGTTTACGATTGCTGAAATAGAGTTAGCCCTCTATTCTACTTATATTAAACTGATTGGAAAAATTATGGGATACTCACCTGTAAATATGAGACGCTTCTTAAGAAGTTATTTATTGAAATTTGAAATAATAAACATAAAACAAATTATTTTAGATACTATAATTGGTAAAAGTCGGGAAGAAAAGATTAAAAACATTAATTTTTTGATTGAAGAATATTTAGAGAACACAGAATTCATCCAAGATTTACTTGAAATTCCTTCTTTAGACGAAATTCAACTATATCTGAGACCTACTAAATACAACCAATCTGTTAGAGAAGGGCTCCTTTATTTTAGAAATAATAACGAAGCATTTGTCTTAGAGGCATTCTTGGATCAATTATACTATAAAAATTTGATAAAGGTGGGAAAGGGTTTTAGTAGAAAAGAAAGAGCTATTATAAACTTGTATATTAAAATTGTTTCGGAAATTTACAACTTAAACATGATATATCGAGGTATAAAAAATAAAATCGATAAAAAGTTATTAGCTCAATTTTTAGTTGATTATCATCTGTTCTTAGATAAAGAAAAAATTGAAAGTTTATTATCTCAAGAAAGTGTTGATAATTTCTTTTCCATCTTCGAAGAATATTTAAGTAATATTAAGGATATTAAAGATTTTTACAGAATGTTGGGGATTAATAGAGAGAATCTAATTTGGTCGCTACAGAGATTGTATGTTGATTACTATTTTAAAAAATATCAAATAAAAGTTGACGACATTGAATACTCAACGATTCTCAGAATATTAGAAGTTTTAATCCTTAAAGAAAACGAGATTAACTTTGAAATTATTCCAAAAGTAGTTAAAATTCTTCACGAAAAGTTTGAAATTCTAAAATAGGAGTGATGATATAATGGATGTCTTTGATTGGATAAAAGATATAGAAGAAACTTATAAATTTTTAATGGATAAAGCTAATTCCGAGAATATAGCGGAAATTCAAGAGTATCACGATCAACAAGAGAAAATTATGGAAGAAACACTTAAAGATAAAGAAGAACTTGTTGATTATATTTTAAATGCCCTATCTGAAGATGTCAATTTTCAAGTAAAAAAATTTGAAGATCAATTTACGAGTGCGATTAAGAAGATTGAAAAAAACTTTCAAAAAAATAAAGTAAAATTATTAAAAAAAATTCAAAAACAGCTAGGACTTGAATTTTAATGCCTGATCAAGAAATCTTTATTATAGGAAATGATGAGATCTGTGAAATGTTTAGTTTATTAGGAATAGATGGAAAAATCATTGAAAAATCAGACGAGTTTTTACCAGAATTTCAAAATTTAATAAAAAAACCCTCAATAGGAATGATTATTATAGCAATTACATTACCAGACAATATAGTGGATTTCTTGATTGATTTTAAATTAAATACTAGAAGACCATTTATATTTCATCTTCCCAATATGTTTGAACCGAATATTGAACGGGAAGATATTTTTTTTAAAAAAATTTTTGAATCAATAAGTCAGATAATTTCTTAAGAAAATGTCAGAAGAGAAATCTTTAAAGGAACAGATCGGCAATTTGGGATTATATTTAATTGGTAAAGCCAAAAAAGAAATTAAAAAAAATAGTCAACAGCTATTTTTTGAAAAAGCAAAAATTAAAAAAATCTTAGCTGAGCAAATCAACGAGAAATCTTTAAAAATTAAGAACCGTTTCACAG
Source organism: Promethearchaeota archaeon (assembly GCA_030605085.1). The sequence goes on from JAUWBH010000007.1 coordinate 60,362, forward strand.
AAAGCTATATTAATTTTTTAAATGATGCATTATCTTCGAACCTTTTAAGAGCAAAGCAATATTCTTTAGACTTGAAAAATAGGTTGCTTAAAGAATTTAGGAGTGATTTCTTCGATAATATTAAGAAAAGCATTAATAAGAATTATTCTAACTACATTAACTATTTATTAGAATCAATTAAAAAAAATAGTACCCTTATAACTAAACAGTCTGACATAGTTATAATTTTAAATTTTAAGGATTACGATTATTTTAAGCAAAACGCTAATAAAATCAAAAATCTGCTTAAAAACGAAGTGGTTATAAATAAAAGTAAGGAGGACTTTATTGGTGGTTTTAAAATATTACAAACAAATGGAAATATTACTTTCGATTATACTATCAATAATTTAATAAATAAAAATTCGTCTCTCATTCAATCGGAGTTTTTAAAAGTTATTTCTGATTCTGAAATTAAAGATATTGGGCGTAAATTTGAAGAATTTATTCAAAAACAGAAGGTATCTATAGAAAGAGAACTAAAGGATTATGACAAAATCTAATGAATCTGAATATGGTTACATTTCAGCTATAAATGGATCGTTGGTTGAAGTAAAAGGATTAGAGAATACAATACGACTTCACGATCTGATCAAAATCTCTAAATATAACATTTTAGGTGAAGTAATTCAAATTTATTCGGATTATATAGTTGCTCAATGCTATGAAAATCTTCATAATTTAAAATTACGTGAAAAAGTTATAAATCAGAAAGCTCCATTATCTATGGAGTTAGGACCTGGATTATTATCTAACATCTTTGATGGTATTCTTAGACCTTTAGAAGTTGCATTTAAAGATTCTAAAAATGGAGGTTTTTTGGAAAGAGGTCTAGAATTGCCCTCTTTATCAAGAACTAAAAAATGGCATTTTAAACCTCTTAAAAAATTGAAAGAGAATGTAGAGAGCGGAGATATAATTGGAACTATACAAGAAACACCGTTAATAGAACATAAAATTTTAGTCCCTCCTGGAATTTATGGAAAATTAACTTTTATTGCTGGAGAAGGAGATTATACGATTATTGAAGAGATTTATAAGTTAGAAAAGGATGGTAAAGAGAAATCGTTTATTATGCTACAAAAATGGCCAGTTACTAAGAGTAGACCTTATAAATATAAATTGCCCCCTCATGAACCATTAATTACGGGATTACGCGTAATTGACTTATTATTTCCTATTGCAAAAGGAGGCACTGTTGCTGTTCCAGGGGGTTTCGGAACCGGAAAAACAATTATACAACAATCCTTGGCTAAATGGTGTAATGCGGATATTATTGTTTTTGTAGATTGTGGTGAAAGGGGGAATGAAATTGCTGATATATTAGGGCAATTTGCCGAAATGCAAGATCCGAAAAGTGGACGACCCCTTTTAGAACGTACTGTAGTTATCGCAAACACTTCAAATATGCCTGTTTCTGCACGGGAAGCCAGTATTTTTTCTGGTGTAACAATTGCAGAATATTTCAGAGATATGGGGTACGATGTAACACTTTTAGCCGATAGTACATCAAGATGGGCCGAATCTCTAAGAGAAATTTCTGGACTACTAGAAGAAATGCCCGCAGAAGAAGGTTATCCTGCTTATTTGCCATCAAAATTATCTAGTTTCTACGAAAGGGCAGGAATTGTTGTAACTTTAGGGAGTGACTCTGAAGAAGAAAGATTAGGATCTTTAACAATAAGTGGTTCTATTTCTCCCCCAGCGGGAGATTTTAACGAACCAATTGTAGCTACCTCAAAACGTTTTGTTCAAGCATTTTGGGCTTTAGACGCTAACCTTGCGTACGCAAAACACTATCCTGCAATAAATTGGAACGATTCTTATTCGAACTATCCTGAATATCTTTCGGAATGGTGGTTAAAAAAAGACATTGAGTGGCCTGAAATTGAAATTGATTGGCTTGAATGTAGAAATCAAATAAATGAGATTTTATCCATCGAAAACAATTTAAAAAGCATAACTCTGTTAATTGGAGAGGAAAATTTACCCGAAGAACAGCAGTTAACATTGTTTATTGCAAGGTTAATTCACGATGGATTCTTAATTCAAAACGCTTTTGATGATATTGATTGTTTTACAGATTATAAAAAGTTGATGGGGCAAATTAAATTAATTTTATTATTATATAAAGAGGGGAAAGATCTCTTAAAACAAGGAATTCTTGTTGAAGATATTAAGGACCTTACAGTAATACATGACATTCTAAGAATCGGTAATTCAATCCCTAATGATGATTTTTTTAAAATTTTAGATATAAAAAAAAAATTAATAGAAGAAATACAATCTTTGAAATCGTTGTTTGGTGTTTTATTAAAATAATTAAAATAATGATAATTATCTTGCCAAAAACGGGTGGTGGATTGATTGAGTGTTACATATAGAAAAATTCATCAAATTATAGGACCGTTGATATTCTTAAAAAATGAGCATAATGTAAAGTTCGGAGAAATAGTTAAAATCCACACAGATGATGGAATAATTCGTACAGGTCAAGTTGTGAAAGTTAGTGAGGATATTATCGTTATAGAAGCGTTTGAGGATACAGAAGGTCTATCATCTGAAAACTCGGAAATAATTTTTACAGAAAAATTATTTACAGTGAAAATCTCAAAAGACATGTTCGGGAGAACCTTCAATTCATTAGGCAAACATATTGATATTAACACAAAAAAGATTTTAGACTCGGATATTTTAAGTTCAATAGAACGAGAGATTATTAGTTCCCCAATCAACCCTTTTGCTAGAGAATATCCTTCAGATGTAATACAAACCGGTGTATCAATTATTGATGGATTATTTACATTAATAAGAGGGCAAAAGCTTCCAATATTTAGCGGACAAGGAATACCACATAATAAATTAGCTGCTCAAATCGTCACTCAAGCAAAATTGTTGACAGAAGAATCTTTTTTAATAATTTTCTGCGGAATAGGAATTATTCGAGATGAGGCAATGTTTTTTTTAAAACATTTCCAAGAAAGTGGGAATATTCAAAACATTATTTCGTTTATTAATTTTGCTGACGATCCAATTATGGAACGATTAATAGTTCCGAGAGTTGCTTTAACTACGGCAGAATATTTTGCTTTTGAAGAAGATATGCATGTAATGGTTATTTTAATCGATATGACAAATTACGCTGAAGCTTTAAGGGAGTTAAGTTCAGCAAAGGAAGAAATTCCTAGTAGAAAAGGGTATCCTGGATATTTATATTCTGATCTCGCATCTATTTACGAGAGAACAGGGAAAATAAAAGGTAAAAAAGGATCAATTACTCAAATCCCGATTTTAACAATGCCAAATGACGATATTTCTCATCCTATTCCTGATACTACAGGTTATATTACCGAGGGACAGTTAGTTCTTAGTCGTAGTTTACATAAAAAAGGTATCTACCCACCTTTTGAATTGTTAGCTTCCATATCGAGGCTTATGAAAGATGCTATAGGTGCTGAGAATACAAGAGAAGATCACGCGGATATAAGTGCTCAAATACTATCCTTTTATTCGAGAGTCCTCGAAGTTAGAGACCTAATTTCAATTGTCGGGGAGGACGGTTTGAGTTTAGATCAGAAAGCATTATTAAGATTTGGAGATGTATTTGAGAAAAAGTTTTTAAACCAGGGATTTAAAGAAAACCGCAATATTTTGCAAACTTTAAGTCTTGCTTGGGAAGTATTATCAACTTTACCAAGATCGCAACTAATTAGAATTCACAAAAAGTTTTTGGATAAATATTATATAGAGAGGGTGTAAAAAGAAATTAGTTTTAAAAAATTAAAGCCTACTAAAACGAATTTACTAAGTCTTCAGAAAAAATTAAGTTTTAGTTTGAAAGGGCAAGAATTCCTTGAATTCAAACGAGAACAATTGATTTTTCATATTAAAAAATCTTTTAGAGAGTATTACTTATCCCGAGAAAAATTCTTAAATTTATTTAGGAGTGCGCTGATTGAATTAAATCAAACATATATGGAAATGGGTAGGCGTCATTTTAAAATAATCACTGATTTGAGCAAAATCAAATTAACTCCTAAAATTAATTTAAAATACGAAAAAATTATTGGAAATATTGCACCAAAAATAAACTATAAATTATACGAAAAAGAACAATTACCAGCATATTCTTTTGAAAATACATGCTACCATCTTGATGATTTGATCATTCTTCTAAAAGAAAAACTATTTGAAAGCCTTATCCTTTTGGCAGAAAAAGAAGATTTATTACTAAAATTTGCCTATAATTTTAAAGAGTTGAATCGAAGAATAAATGGATTAAAGTATAAAGTCATTCCAGACCTTCAGTTAGATATAAAAAGAATAAAAGATCTTCTAGAAGAAATAGATAGAGAAAATTATGTAAGACTCAAGAAGACCAAAGATCTAATTAATAAAAGTAAGAGTGTGATGTATGAAAATCAGCAGTAGAATGATTTTATTTAAAGTTGCTATACACAAAAACTATAAAGATAATCTATTAAATCATCTTTCGAAAATAAATACCGTTCATATAAAATCAAAATCTATCTCTCAATTTAGTATAAAATTAGGAGATGAAAGCCTATTAATAGATAAAATCAAAAACTTAAAACAAAATGCTGATTCATTATTTAAAAAACTTAAACTTGGCGAATTTGACTTTCATGAGCTAAAAATCGAAGAAAATGAAAAAATCGAATTCGTAGTTAAAGATTTTCAAGAGTTAATAAATCATACATCAGAAGAAATTAATTTTTATGCAAATCGTATTAACGAATTAGAAAGATATATCGCAAGGGCAACAATAGAATTAGAACATATTAAACTTATAAATGAATGTTATAAATTCTTAGAAAAATTCAATTTAAATCGGTTTTGTTTAGGTTTTTTCAACCAATTGAATTTTAAAATTTTTACGACTTTTTCAAAAAACTTGCCGAATTTAAAAACTCTATTTGAATTTTCAATATTTCCAAATGTATATCAAACATCTTATATCTCTAACGATCGTATTGTGTTTTTCACTATTTATCCAAAAGATAAAGAAGACGATTTAAAAGAAAGAATCCGTTTAATTCACGCTGAAGAAGTACAAATTTTAAAAAAATATTTAACATACGACGGGATAAATTTTACCAGAATTAGTAAAGAATTTGATTATTTAAAAAATACTTTATCAAAATATAATCTCGAGGTCACGCGAATTAGAAATGATAACCTATTAAAATTTGCTGCTATAAACGAAATAATTCAAAATATTGAAGAATATAATTGGGTTCAGCAACAATTCGAAAATATTACTCCAACTCGCTTAATGCTTAGATTTTTTATTCCTTCAAACAAAAAACAAGAAGTAGAAGGGAGTTTAGAGGAAGATTTTAAAGGCAAGATAACTATTGAATCGATAGATATTTCCAAAAAACGAAAAACTGTCGAAACTAAAATCGAAGAATTACGAACTAAAATAAAAAGGAAAGAAAGAAGATTAAAAGAAGGTTTAAAGTCTAAAGTTGAGCAAGATGAAAAGGAAGAGATAGAAGATAAAGGAAAAGAAGAAGATTTAAGAGAAGAAGCTCCTACAGTAATGCGCAATAATTTTTTAATAAGGCCTTTCGAAACATTGACAAGATTGTATGGCACACCCACCTATTCCGAGATTGATCCTACCATTTTCATAGCAATTACATTTCCACTACTTTTTGGTTTGATGTTTGGAGATATTGGGCACGGTTTATGTCTAGTGATCGCGGGATTAATTGGTGCTATCGTTTATAGAAAAAGAAAGGGAACAGACTTATACAATATGTGTTGGATTATTTTCTATTGTGGCTGGGGCTCTATTTTAGGAGGCTTTTTGTATGGAGATTTTTTTGGAACTCACGAGATTGCGATTTTAGGAATTGAACTGACGCCTGTTAAGATAGGAAATTTCACGCTTCATAATCCTTTAGATAACATAATGACAGTTTTTATATTTGCGATCATAGTTGGAGTTATTCACATCAATTTGGGATGGTTCATACAAGGAATGAATTATATGAAGCAATCACGCAAGTATCTTGCCTTTTCAGATTCGTTTTGTAAAATTGCACTGTTAATTGGAGGTACATTGTTAATATTCATGTATAGATTCGACATTAACTCGTGGTTTATTTTCCCTTATCCTATTTTATGGCCACTAGTACCGGGATTATTATTAATAATATTAAAACCTTTTGGGCGGATTTTAAGAGTATCATACTTGAAAGAAGAGTCATATGGAGAATTAGTAGGTGAAGGATCAATAGAAACATTTGAAACTGTAATATCTGTTATGAGTAATGTGGCCTCTTACATCCGAATTCTGGCATTGGCTCTGGCACATATAGCTCTTATGATTGCGATCCAGGCAATGGTCGGACTAATTCGAGGTGAAGGCATATTTATACAAATATTAATTGTAATTGGTTTAATTTTAGGAAATTTAGTTGTGATCTTGTTAGAAGGACTTCTGGTCTTTTTAAATGATCTGAGGCTTCATTTCTACGAATTTTTCTTTAAATTCTATCAAGGAAGCGGAACAGAATTCTTTCCTTTCTTTTTAGACAGCAATTATTCAGTTATAATCTTTGCTATTCCTTCAGAAAAGGATGTGATTTCTGAAGAAATAGAAAGAGAGATTAGTGTTAAAAAAGATAAAGAGAACATTGAAAGAGCTGTGAGTTATATCTCTGATAAGTATTTAGATTAGATTTTTATTTCCTTCGTTTTTATTTTTTAATGTGTTAAGAAAAAATGACAAGTGAAGTTGATAGTAATAAAAAAGTAAAATCTCTCACTATTGGAATTATCAAATTAATTTTTTTAATCATTTCCATAATCGTACTATTTTTTCTTTATTATGTTTTAATTATCTTTAAATTAAATCCTTTAATTGTTGTTCTAATTATTGTTTTTGTATTTTTATTATTTTTAGGACCTTTTTTTAAAGATAGACGTAAAAAAAAGTTCTATTCTAGAATGTTTCCTGATAAAAATAAAAAAAATATCAGAGAAAAAGAGAAATACAAGAGTATTACAAAGAGAATCTGCCTCAAAGACTAACTTTAAAAAACATTGATCTTAATATAAAGTATCGTAAACCAATTATTCGCAAATGTAGTAATTGTAAAATGATTATTCCAAACTTTTCCAAAAAATGCATTTTTTGTGGTAGTCAAGAATAGAACTAGAATAATTTTCTAAGTAGTTTTTTTAAAAATGTTCAGAAAATGGTAAAAAAATCTTGTTTGGATAAACAATATATTATAAATTTTCAAATATAGAAAAGTGATGGTTAAGGAAGGTAGGAAAAAAGTAGTAAGTCTGGAAGAAGCTCTAAGGAATAGAGCACAATCACATAAAAGAAGGAAATCTCAGTAACTAAAGATTTTTTTCTACCCCAAAAAGTTTATTTCCTTCGTTGTTATTTTTTAATGAGTTAAGAAAAAATGACAACTAAAGTCCCTTTAGACGAAAATCTATTCCGTGTTCTTTCATTGCTTTGTTAAACTGGCGAACAATTTCTTTTGGAAATTTTTTTATGGTTTTCTTATCAAATCCGTCTTTAGCTTTTAGACAAATTAGAATAGCTTTATTTTTCTTAATTATCTCTCTTTTAGAGGTGTCACTTTTTTGTAACTTCTCGAATTCGTCTCGAGTTTTATGCCAGTGGTTAGGATAAACATCGTGTTGTATGCCATCGTATTCGAATGCAATAGGAACGATAATTCCGTTAATCTTTATTTTAATAAATCCATCAAAACGCAATTTTCCTTCCTCTTCCCAAAGAAGCCCAAACGCGTCTTTTAAAGTAGTTTGTTCGCATTTGGTATTGAAAAGCTTCTCTACGATTTGACGCATAATTAATTCGCAGTAATGCTGACTACATCTGGGACACCAGTGACTCGCTCTAATACTACCCTTAAGTACCCACCATTCGTGATCTTTATTACATCTAATTTCGAAAAATGGAGAGAATTTTCCACTGTATTTTCTCCATTCTTTTTTAATTATTTCTCCTCCCTTCGCTTTTACGATATGTTCTATGTCTTTTTGGTGGTCTTCTAAAGATTTACATCTGCAATC
>JAUWBH010000061.1 GCA_030605085.1 Promethearchaeota archaeon
TGTGGATTCCTAATTCATCGAAAACAGCTCAACAAGATTCGGGAATCGTGCTGAGTCTTACATTTTCTCCAAAGGCTTAACTTCCCGCTATTCCATCGGTAGAATTCTGTTTCTTTTTGTAGTCGTTGGTTATCCGACCAAGAAGTAGGAATTAATTAAAACATATTTAAAGAGAATTTAAAAAAAAGGAGTGCGAAGATTTAGTGAATTCTCCTCAAGCTCAATTCATCACCTTCCTGAAGAGAAGGTGTTTTCTTGAGCAGTCAGGAAAAATTCCTAAAAATATAAAATATAAGATAGCACACATAATCCTTTACAAATAACGATTTAAAAATTCCGTCTAAATTGTTTTACGATCAACTATACTCTTTTTCCATTTTAGGAATTTTTTTTATCTTATTTCTCCTTTTTCTTTTATATGCTTTAATTGAAATTGAATTCAAATTATTTTATTATATAATGTTTCTAAACACAAAATTAAAATAAGAAAATAAAAAAAAACTAAAAATCTTTTTGCTAATAAGTGATATCTTAAGTTACGGACATTTTGAAGATTTGTCTTAGAGCCATTGACATAATATACTGTTGGATCTGTCTGCTCCCGCCAACAATTTCTTGAATTCGGGAAATATTGAGTAAATCGTGAGTTAGTGTATTGTCTGAGAGACCTGCGCCGCCCATTAAGTTGGCACTTTCATAACAAACATCTTTACAGAGGTTTGTGGTGTGATATTTCATCTGGCTTGCGACCGCTATCATCGCTTGTGCGACATTCCTTGGTATTTCACCCTCGAATTTCTCGACCTTCATATCGTATTGTTCACAGAATCTTAATAGTCCTTGAAATACATTTGAAACTCTAGCCCACATATCGGTAAGTAAGAAGCCTACACCTTGAAATTTAAGGATTTCTTGGTTGAATTGTTTTCTCAAGTTAGCGTATATTGCCGCGTGAGTAACTGCGTTCCAGCATTGAGCAATAGCCATGATGGCGATTCCAATTCTTTCGGGGACTAAACCTTCGAAAAGGTGTTCTCGACCTTTCCCTACGCCTCCCAACACGTATTCTTTAGGAACTCTCAGATTAATTAACCTTTCTCGTCCAAGGTAGAGCTTAGGTACCCATGGTATAAAGACTCTATCGCAATTCCAGCCGTCCCAAGATGTGTTAATTAAAAATTGAGCCATGGTATTTGAGTTGTTCTTTTCGGTTGTGGCGTAACACACCACCCATTTGGATTTGGGGGCATTTGTGGTAAATATTTTCTCTCCGTTGAGAATAAAGCTACCATCGTCCTGCTCTTCGCAAAGAGTTAGCTGATGCACCGCGTCAGAGCCCCTTTCCGGCTCGGTAATCATGATGCAACCTGGAGCTATCCCAGTAACAAGATCTTTTAATGCTTCTAATCGTATTGGAATATTATCATGATGTTCGTGAAGAGGGTTAATTGCGAGAACACTAGCGCCCATACCCATAGCAAACTGAGGATCAAAAAAATCTAAAGCTAAAATCCTCATTAGTTCAATTGTTAAACCGAATTCTGGGTAATTTAAATCGATTTCTTCGTAAGGATAACCTCGTGTTACAAACCCTTCAGATCCAAAATCCGGGATCCACTCGTAAACATCTTCTTCAGGACCATGGGTGATATTATTCTTTTTTTCGTAATGTATACAAAATCTTTCGACTTTTCGGAGAAAGTTTAACTCGTCTTGGGTTAGAATAGTCATAAAATTATTGTTTAAGAAAGAATATCTGTTTTTAAGGCTTAATTTTCCTAAAATCTCTTCATTTATAGCAGCAGTCTGATACTTTTGCATTTATTTTTTTCACATGATTTTTTATTTTTAAAGATATAATAGATAATTTTATATTCTACTTAGAAGAATACATATTCGTTTTTTAATTTTTAGCAATAACTATTTTCCTTTAGGCCTTCTCGGGGAGTTAAAAGATTACCTTTCGCAATCTATTTGAGAACTTTTTAGAAATTATAAGGGCGGTTTCGAATGGACAATAGTTTTTGAACTGAATTACAGAGATAAACGAGTCAATTCCAACTAGACAAAGAATGCCGAACCTTTCTAAGGTTATCAACTCGTTAATTTTGTTAACGCCGATTAGAAACCTTGCTTCTAAAATCTTTATAATTTCTGACAATACATTTGGATCAAGATAAGAGACGATAACTTTCCCCGTTTGCGTTAATAGTGCAGAAGATAAAACAAGAGAGGAAAAAGTATGTAATTCGTTAATAACTTTTAGCAAATCTTTTTGAATGTCCTCTGAAACAATTTTATTACTGTTTTCCATTATTTCATTAATATTATTCTCAAAATCAAAGAATCTTGAAATCTCCCCGTCAAAATCAACTATTAATGAATTTAAATCGAATTTTTTCACAAATTGACTTTTAATTTCTCTTAATTGATTTCTTAGCTCAACTAAATTATCCGTGCGATCGGCGAATAACGCAAACATTAATTCCTCTTTTTTTATTTTTTCAATCTCGAATATAAACCTAAATGGCCCAACCTCGATTTCTGACAAGTTTCCTGTTTTTAAAGTTTGCTTTACAAACGAAAATATTGCTCCAAGGAACCCACTAGTAAGTTTGATGTCAAATATATCTTCATAAGTTTTATAAAAAATTAATTCGCCAGTATTAGCTTTCATTATGAAGATGTTTTTAATCATTTTTAAAACGTTAAAGTTAATAGAAATTGCTATAAATTAGAATTTTTATTTCATTAATTTAATCAAAATTCACCTTAATAATATTTTATATTTATAATCTTTATAATTTTAGAGCTCTAAAAAAATTAAATTTGTTCACATTAAGAGGAGAAATTGAAAATTATATAAAATAAAAATTATATTTTTAAGAGATATAATTTCTATTTTTTGAGAAAAAGAGTTTTAAAAACCATCAAACTTAGCCCACTCGTCATCTTCATCTTCTTCCTCTTCTTCGTCGTACGACTGAATTTCCTGGGCCTTTGAATACTCCGCATATTCGTCTTCAAATTCGCTTTCTAATTCGTCGTCAAATGTAATCATTTTTTCTAAGTCTGTAATAATTTCCTCTTCAGAAATCGCTTCTTTTATTTCAGGTAGTGGTTCCTCTAATTTCTTTTTCTTTTCAACTAGCTTTAAGTAATCTCCGTGAATTTTTATTGTAATTGGAGTCTCTTCTTGCAACAGTCTTACAACAACTTCTTCACTACTTGAAGTATCGTGAGGCATTCGCATCACTAATGCTCTTGAACTTTCAAACACTCCTGAAATAATCTCTACTGTATCTCCTTCTTGTAAGAATTCTGTTACACTTCTTGGAACAAGCACATGTTTAATTTCATCTAATTTAATTTGTCCCACTATTCTTCCTTTAATATGAGGAATTCCTTGAATAGCTATCTGAACATCTCTCTTTTGAGAGGCTTCTATAAATATATAACCTGGAAGCAGAGGAGAAACAAGCATCGATTTTATATCAGGAATTACATCTAAAATTCTAAATCTATAGAAAATCTGTCTCAATATATTGCTTTCTTGATTGATAGTTGTTCTTACAGCAAATAGGGTAGTTAAATCCTCTTTTTCTTCTTTAATGTCCAAATTCATAACACTATTTGGATCAATAATCTTGCCGTTAGTATCATCAATTTTTTCTTCTCGTTCAGACATTTATTTTCATTTTTTTCTTATTTAATTTGGGTTTAATTAATAATGTTTTGGAAAAAAACAAGTATATTATTGTTAAAGGGATAATAAATTTTAAGTTTTTGGTTTTTCTAATGATTTCAGAAGTAGCTAATATTAAAAGCGAAAAAAGAAATTTCAATGGAAAAGATAAGGATTGATTGCTATAGTGGAATATTATTTATATCTAATATAGTAGGTATTCTATTATTACGCAATAACCAAGAAATTTCGCTTTTCATATACCTCCATGTTATCTCGCATTTGCCTAACTTTCCTTTTATTTCTGTCTCCCAATCCCATGGCGATACAACTACAAGATCTCCCTTTCGTATCCAAACTCTCTTCTTTATTTTTCCTCGAATCCTTCCGACTCGATGTTTTCCGTCTTCGCAGAACACTTCCATTCGATCGTTTCCATAAATATCCACAACGCGCGCAAAAATTTCACCAATTCTGCGATTTGGCATTTTTATTCTTGACGGGACGATCTCTTGAGGTATATACGGACCGCGCTTCTTTCCTCTTTTTGTTTGTTTTTTCCTCTTTTTAGCCATAATTAATTACTTAAAGTCGTTGTTTTTTAAAATTTTATTATTAATTATTATTTTATTCTATTTTGTCTTCAGGTTTATATTCCCCTTTAATAAATATAATTTTTATAGGTTTTAAAGAATCATTTCTAATGTTATGCATCTCTTTCGGTTCACACAAAAATACTGACCCCTGAGGGGCATCAAATTCATTATCGTCTATTATCATGGTGCCATCTCCTTCAAAAAAAAAGAAAGTTTCATCTATTTCGTTATGACCGTGAGACTTAGCCCCCATCATCTCTCCAGGCTTGAGTAAAATAACTTCCCAATCAATGCTGGGGCCTCTCATTAAATATTTAACGCCAGAATCTTTATTTCTATACTCAAGATCGTTCTCGTGAACTTTTTTCATGATATTTCACACTTATTTTGTATTTAAAACAATAATCTATCTTGAATAATAAATATTATTCAGAAGTACTTAAATAATTTTTAATAAATTACTCAATTAAAAGCAATATTTATAAAGCATTTAAAAGAACTTTTTTTAACGATTCTTTATCCGTGTCTCGTGGGTTATTAGCCAAAGAGCTACCTGTTGTCTCTTTCACAATATCATCAATGTCATCTTCCTTAATTCCAATATCACTTAGATGGAGTGGAATTCCAATATATCGAAAAATATCCTTAATTTTTTCCATAGCCCAGATAGCTTTTCCTTTTTTATCGGTCGAAATTTCTTTTGGACATTCACCGTAATTAACCAGAATTTGTTGATTGTAGAATAAATCCCCAATCCACGCGTATTTTTCTACAACATTATCAATTGTCATATTATATTCCATTACATACGGCAGAAGTAATCCACAAATAAGACCATGTGAAATGTCATGTTTAATTCCTATAGGATGTGCGAATCCATGAACAGCCCCTAATTTTCCATTTGCAAAAGCCAACCCATCTAGTAAGCTCCCAAGCATCATTTTCTCTCTAAGGTCTAAATTTGTTAAATCATCATTCACTTTAGGCAGATTAACACCTAATAATTTAATAGCTTTTCGGGCAAATAACTCCGAGATAAAGTTTGAACCCTTAGAAACCAATGCTTCAATTGCTTGGACTAGGGCGTCAGCACCAGAATATGCAGTAAACTTTTTTGAAAGTGAGAGCGTTATTTCTGGATCTAATAATGCTAAACTCGCCCATAAACCTCTTATACTTTTTTTAATACCCAAATCTTCATCTTTAATGACAGCGTTATTAGAAACTTCTGAACCTGTTCCAGAAGTTGTAGGAATTAAGATAAACGGTAAAGATGGTTTTAAAAATTCTTTTCCAGCGTGGTAATCTTCCACGATTCCACCATTTGTAACAAGTCCAGCGATTCCTTTTGCTGTGTCCAGAACGCTTCCGCCCCCTGCTCCTACAATTATATCGCACCCTTCTTTTAACGCAATTTCTTTTCCTTCGTTTAATATCGTAGTAGTTGGCTCTTTTCCGGCTTTGTCGTAAATGTCTAATGAAATATTTAAACTTTCTAAATTTGTTTTTATTTTATCTAAGTATCCTGACTTTTTTAAAGAACTCTTACCAATAACCAAAAATACTTTTGTACGTTCAATCTTTTTAGGTTTTAATATGTTTAAAATTTCCTGACCTAATGTGTTAATAGTTCCCCTTCCAAAAATTATTTTAGGACAATTAAAATTAAATCTTGTTTCTGTAATTTCTGATACTTTCATGATTTCTTGATTTTAAAACTTACTTATTTTTATTATAGATAATATTTTAAGCGTCCTTAATTAAAATTATTTCTTAGATTGATTTGAAATCTATATTTTTTCAAGAAAAAAGACATTTTTCAATAAAAAAGTCTGAAATGAATTACTAACAAGAATTTTTAAAATTTTTTTTTATGATCAAAGTATCTTTTTTAGAATTTCTCTTGTTAGATTTTTAAAAGATTCATGTACATTTTCCCCCGTTTTTGAAGAAACTTGAAGATAATCGTAAAAATTGTACTTCTCTTTATAATAGATAACATAATCTTCGTCTACGCAGATATCTTCTACTAAATCCGATTTAGTTCCTAAGAACAAGATAGGTAAGTCTGGATCCTCCTTTCGACAGATATTAACCCACTGTTCAATATTTTCCAAAGTCATCGTTCTTGTTAAATCAAACATTAAAAGAGCTCCTTTCGCTCCTACAACATACGATTCTAAAAGGAAGCGGAACCGTTCTTGCCCCCCAAAATCCCATAATTGAAGGATTACTTTTTTATCATCGATATCAACCTCTTTTAAAAAGAATTCTACGCCGATTGTCATCTTAGTCTCCGACGAAAAATGGCCTTCAACATATCTGTGGAGGAGGGTGGTTAACGGCTGAATTGGCGAATTGCCAACTCAATTACCTACGCCTCCTTCGCCTGATGTGAGTACCTTTAACACGATTGGTTTCTTCATTTTTATCCTCTTTACCTTCGAGTTTCTGGAATGTTAATCTAACTATATATTCAAACCACGCTTATTTATCAAGAATTTTTCCTAACCAAAAAGCTAACTTTTAATTATTGATAAAACTAACTTTTAGTTTTTGATATAAATTATAATTCTAAAAATATATTATTGTTTTTATTTTATTCCAATAGATTTAGAATATTTTCTGTAATTTTTGCATATACAAAAAAAACCGTTCCTTTTTTAAGATATCACTTGAATGAAAGTTTTCCCCTAACCTTTATGAATTGATTATGACTGTTATTAACTATTATTTTATTCTATTTATAATTTGAATTACAATTATAAATAATTATTTCTAACCTATTTATAATTTGAATTACAATTATAAATAATTATTTCTAACCAAAAATTTAAAAAAGAGATAAATTAAAACAAAATTCCTTTTCCTTCACTTTATAGATAAATATTTCTTTTGTCGTAAAAAAATTACTTTAATATTTGAATTCATAGCTTTTTTGCGTAGTTCAGAATCGTTTGTTGCTAAAAAAACATTTTTATATTCTTTTTTAAACTCAATACACCACCTTAATAAAAACCCGTCCGTAGTTTCATTTTTATTTTTTATTTCATCAATATAATAAATGGGATAAACTTTCTCACTTTTTTCTAAATACGACATTCCAGATTTAAACTGCCTCCGAAGCTTTCTTGCTTTTGACTCCCTTTTTATTTTTGCTTTTAATTCGTCTAAAACTTGTTTAAAAATAAAAAATTTCGTTTTACCTTCCAAACTTAAGTAAATGTCGTTTAAATAATCAATCTTAAATTGATAAGGAAGGACTATAAAATTAGAATCTATTATAATTACATTATGACCTTTATAATTTTTAGGACTCAACTATTCTGTCGCTCTAATATTTTTTTTGTTATTTTTTCAAAGGCGTGCTGAACATTATCGCCTGTTTTAGACGAAATCTTTAAGTAATCAAATAGATCAAATTTTTCTTGATAAGGTTTAGCATAATCGTCATCTACCATTATTTCTTCTTTTAAATCAAATTTAGTGCCTAAAAAAAGAACAGGTATGTTGTTATCATTTTTTCGAACTATTCCAATCCATTCTTCTAGGCTTTCCAGCGTAGTAGGACGAGTTAAATCGAACATTAGAAGGGCTCCTTTGGCTCCGAGTACATAACTTTCGAGTAAAAACCTAAACCTTTCTTGCCCCCCAAAGTCCCAGAGTTGGAGCGTGCATTGCTTCCCATCGATTTCAACTTCTTTTAAAAAGAATTCTACGCCGATTGTCATTTTTGTTTCGGCACTGAATTTTCCCTCAACATAACGATGAAGTAATGTGGTTTTTCCCACACCCCCATCCCCAGCTGTGAGTATTTTTAATATAAATTTTTTTGGCATTGAGAAACCTAATGATTTGATTTTCTATTTTTTAATAAAAATGAGTTTTTTTTTAAAATATTCTTGTTATTAGATAATTTTAATCTATTAATTTAAAAAATTATTTTTTTCTTTAATTCTGTTATAAAACTTATAAAGTGATCCTTATTAAAAATTGTGTAAAAGACTTTTTATATAAAAAGATTCTTAAAAAATTTGACTTTCTATAAAAATTTGACTTTTTTCCTCGATGGATTCAATATGTATAATTATTTATTTAACGATATCTTATAATTAATTATCTTTAATCTAATTGCTTTAATGAATTTTAAAAATTGATGCGATTTATATGAAAATGAAAAAGAAAGTACCTACTGAACAAGAATTAGAGAAAATTAAGGTAAAATCTTGGGGTACTTGGAGTAAAGAAATAAGCGAATTCGACTGGTCATATGGCGATACTGAAACGTGTTATGTCTTAGAAAGTAGCGGAAAGTATAATTTCCATACCTAAAAGGAGAAATAGAGGTTACGGACTCGGATACAGGAGAAAAATTGACTTTTGGGAAAGGAGATTTAGTTCAATTTGAAAAAGGTTTAAAATGTGTCTGGAACGTAAAAAAACCTATTCGTAAACACTACACATTTGATATAGAATTTGGAAATATATAATTTTAAAATTTTCTTTCTTTTTTTTTTAATTTCTTGAATTACTAAGTTATCAATTCTTTAAAATTTTTTTTTGTTTAGAGGCTCTGTATTATTATTTTAATAAAACAATGATCAAAATTGGGGGGGACAGGTTTTAAAAATAATCCTCTTTATATTCTAATGAAAAACTGTCCTAACATTACTTATTAAAAGTCAAATGAAAGCCCGTTTAAAAGACTAACTGTAGAATCAAATTTGGGAAGAGGAAGCAGAAACTATTAAGAATTTGAATAAAAAATTTCCTTTTTATCGAGTCAAAGGAGATTATTCTAAAGGATGTATATTTATTGTTTTAATTCCATTTTAAAAAAAATTGTATTTATTTAATAAAAATAAATCTAAAAATTTTGGTATCTTTCTTTTTCGCGTTTTTCTTTAACGGAAATTTCTCTTTCTTTCTCGAGTCTATTAAATTTGATTAAAGTTTCTGTAATGGCTTTTATTTCCTCTTTCGTTCTAAGGTCGCTCTCTTTTAATTCTTCAAAAAGCTCCTTATCTCCAAATCCCTTACGATATAGTTTTTTGAATTCTTCAATTGTTTGCTCGTGATAATATATGTAATGTTTATTTAAAAATACAATTAGCCAGTCCTTTTTTTTTTGTTTTTGCGATAAATTAAACATTTTTTGTTGGATCTTTCGTAAGGGACGCTTTAACTTTTTAGCAATAAAATCGTCTTCAATTCTATAGTAATTTACGATAAATTTAACCAATTTTCTTTTTAACAAAAGTCCAGGGATATATGAACAAACAAATAAACCTATGGCAATTACGGTTATTGTAATTGCTGCGATTTGATGATATATACTATTCATATTATAAAAATAAACAATAAGAATAACTCCGATTAAAAATAAGAACCACTTACGTCCAATCGATTTTAAAAACACTATGTACTTTTTAGGCATAGATTCATACTCCTAAAGAATAATCAAATTAAGAATTATTAAGAAACTTAATGTTATAATTTATTGTATAAAGAATTGTTTTTAAGTTTGTTGAGTTTTTAGGTTGATTTAAATAAAAATCAGCTTTACTCTAACTATAAACTTGGACATATTGTCCTATCCCATCGTTAGAGGAGATGGGCTATTATTGTGACATTTAGTATATTGTTCTAAGAGGAGAGCACTTGTTTGTGCGGAATTAGAATGGCGATTGGAGGTTTTTCCGCATTTTTTACAGCGAAACTGATCGTATGGCAAACCCTTTACGAGCGTTTTTGTTATAGTACCCGTTTGCTGAAAGCAGAATGCGCATACTTGGCTGGTAAAAGAGGATACTGGAGTTGTATCTTCGTAATTGGGTAAGAAATCTTGTCTTTTTAAATCTTCCGCCCATTGCCTGAAAATATCAAAGTGGGCTTTCTGTTTTGGAAGATATGTTATGGCTTGTGCTAACGCTCCCGATGTACCTTTAGTGGAAAGACCTCCAATAGAATCCCATGAGAGATGGCTCCCACCTGTCTTGTAAGCAATGAAAAGATAAATCATTAACGCCTGCCGTTTTATCTCCTTCATAAGTTTTTGCTCTTTATGGTGGAGGAGAGTAAGTTGTGCTTTCATCCGTTCTGCTTTCTTAGGATTCAAGACCGACCCATTTTTTTTCATTTCTTTATCTAATTTTGATTGAATGTGAGGGATTTCCCATTTACGGAATTTTTCTAATTTTTCATGTGTCTTTTTATACAATTCCATCATTGAGGAAATGTCAATTTCTCTCTCAGGATTCGCAACAGCAACCATATATCTCCCGATGCGATTAAAATCCACACCTAAGAACTCATGATGTAGAATCTGTAAGTCCGAGAATTGGGTATCTTTGTTATTAATTCAGCGTGCGGGGAATCGTCCACAATTTTAGGGTGTAGTACCTCAAGCTTCACGCCCCAACTATGCAAGTATTCCTTAATAATTTCTAAGCCGAATCGTGCGAGCCGATCGTTATAATTTACGATAAGCACATCAAATTTGTCGTTCGATGCATCTCGTAACATCTTCACGAGTCCTTTTCGATTATCATTCAACCCTGAACCAACATCGCAATAGGTTTTTATTAAGTTATATCCCTTCTTTCGCGAATAGTGGTTTAAGAGGGCTAATTGGCGATATTATTATCCTGATTTTTACGCCTTGAAGCAGACACCCTTCCATATATAGCACACCTTATTGTATTTTTTTTATACGAGGCATGCCCTTTTCTTCTTCTAATGAAATCCAAAACTTTATTCTTACATTATCTTCGATGATTTCCTTTTGTTCCGAACATTGAACTGAAACATCTCTTTTTATCCCAATGTCTCAATATTTTAGTACTCACTCCTATCATAGAAGCTGCTAATCCAATACTTAAATACAATGATTCCATATGTTTATATCAAAAAGAACAGATAAAAAATGCGATCTTTTCTTGTAATGTCCAAGTTTGGGAATCTTTTTTTCAACTAGTTGTTCTTGTCCACATAAATAAGTTTTTTAAATTACTATGCATTTTCGAAAGAAAAATTGATTATTAATGTTAATATGTGAACCACAAAAGTTAAAGCGGTTCTGGGTTCGGATATTAACTTTTACTGATATTAAATGTAACCAAAAAAGTTCTATAATACATAGATAGTTTTTTAAAATACTTATAACGAAAAATATAGAAAAATTTAATTATTATCCTTTATTCTTAATATCTAAGATTTATCTCACATATAAGCGATTCGCTTGACACTGGACACATCCGAACCCAGAAGTTAAATCTGATGCGCGTTGAGCACAGATCACAGTTGCGATCTGTGCGCGTTGAGGATAGTACTGCAGTTGCAATCTGTGGGAAACTTCAAACTGTAAATTCCCGAAAAAGATTCGGGAAGCAAAAGTTCGCTTACGGTCATAGTTTTCGGGGATAATACCTGGACATGTTAGTGTTGAGGTAAACTATTTTTTAAATTTTTAATAATTAATTAAATAATTTATGTGCATCATTAAAAATTTTTCCCCGTTTTGAGGAAAATCTATCAGATAAATTGAATTTTTTATTATTTTTTCATTTAATCTGCTTTTATTTAAAATACTTTTTTGCTAAAAGAATGTCATTTACAGCGAAGAGATGCATTGATTGATAAAATAAAGATGATAAAAAAAGAGAAAAAAAAAAAAGATTTGTATTATTTATTCGTGCATTAAATTAACCTAAACACTTACTTGAAATATTTTATTGCTAAAAGAATGTCATTTCGAGTGATTTTCTTGCGTTTTGCATGTTTTGTTAATGTTAATGCAGATTTTGTTATTTTCTCCGCTGATGCGCCCATCCACTCAACTAACTCATTTACCGCATCACGAGCAACAATAAGTGCACCGTTGTGCTTCATTAACCTTCTAATGGGACTCCAGCTGATGTAGTCACTACCCGCCATTTATTTCTCACACTTTTTATTTTTTTTATTGTTTTTAATTTTGAATTTTTAATTAAGTTGTTATATTAAGAATGATCAAATTGATATTTAAAGATTTTGGTATGAGCATCAAATATGAAAGAAATAATTGAAAAAAATATTACGACAAAAATCAGATCATACTAATCAATCAATTTAATGCAAGTTGGTAAATTCATAGGTTTCTGCCAAATTTTTAATTTAGTGAAGAAATGGTTCCAAAGTGCTATGATCTTATTTAGTATGACATTATTTCGTCAATTCAGTTTAGAATTAAATGGTTTTTTAATTGGAATTCTAATAGGCTTAGAAATAATCAAGCCTATTATTTAAATTTTTTCATGATGTATGATTAAATTTAAATATAATGGATTAAAGGTTTATTAAAAATGATATTTCAACTAATTTTACTTAAAGTTGATTGGTATCAATATTTTATTAACGCGCTTCTCGTTGTTTTGGGTCGATCGCTTGATATTTTAAGCACTCGATACGTTTCAAAGGAATTAAAGCTCGAAACCAATAAATTGGCTCAAAAAATAGGTTGGCGAGGAATGATTCTTATCCAAATACCAATAGTCATTGTGGGAGCTCTTAATTTCTACTTTGCTTTCTTTATTTTCCTATGGTCGGTATTTATTGCCAGTCATAATATAGAGGGAAGTTGGTTCGTCAGGGATATTGGAGAAAAGCAATATCAGGAAGAATTAATAACTCGAGTAAAGAGGACAAAAATTTGGAAAATTATTGTTGGCGAATGTTCGTCCTTAATTATTTTTACATTGTCGGGGATTTTAATTCTCATCTTTCTATTTATTATAAAAGATTTATTAGCAGTATTTTTTATTGTATTAGCCCTAATCTTCCAAGGCTCTCTTTCTTCTATTAGGTCGATATTATTTCTAATTGGTTTGAAGAAAGAAAAACCAGAGAAAGAAAAAACTGTTGATTCGAATTAATTTCCAGCTAATCTCTTTAAAGTTTGAGAAAATTTCCTTATTTCTTTGAAACCGACAAAAACAGAAATACCTGCTACGCATAATATCATTATAGAAGCAGTAATAAGTACATAATTCATTAGAGGTATTGGTATTGTAATTTCAAAGTTTTTATTAAAAATCTCCGTATTGCCCGCCCAATCTCTCGCAACTATTAGAAAAGAATACTCGCCTGGATCTAATTTATTTAAAGTATGTTCAAATATATCTTCATCGTCTTGAGAACTATTTGACATTCTAAAGTACTCGTAATCTTTAAAATCATTAGTCGATTTTAATAAAAATACTCCTTCAAGTTCTGATTCTGAATCTTTAGCTTCAGCTGTAAAACAAAGTCTATCCGAAACGGATGGATTTTTAGGACTATAATTGCTATCGAGAAATTCTGGGTCGTCATTATCTGGATGTGTCTCAAAATTAAAGTACGATGGAACTAAATTATGTCCCGTAATTACAACATTATAAGTTAATTCGGCTTCGGCGGGTACGCGAAACTTAGCTTTACCATTTTCATCAGCGTAAACCGTACGGTATTTTCCATCGTCTGTTCTTAAGTGTACCCTTGCGTAAGGAACTCTTTCGCTTTTACTATTGTAAATTTTTACAGATACTAATTGTCCTTCGTAAATTTTCTCAGTAAAAGAATTTTTAACTTCTTTCGGTTTATCTGTATAAATATCTACTTCGGGATCCCCTAAAAGGCAGTAAGAAAGAATGTTTTTTCTTTGATATTCAAAATTTATAGAAGTTTTTTCAGTGAAATAATCGCTTTCCATGTAAGAGATTTTAGAGTCGTATAACGCTTTACCTTGTTGAAATTTTTTTTCTTCAAAAAATTCCTTCCAGAACAAGTTAGCGTTTCCTCGGTTTAATTTTTCGAGTTCTTCATCATCTTGTAAGTACCATGTTGCTCTTAAACCGCCAATGAACCCTATAGCTCCCGAATTGTTTCTCTTTATTAAAACCTCTCCGATATTATCGTCGTTCTGAGGACCATTCTCAATTATATCGTAAGGCGCAGTTGTACACGCCGCTACATACACTAACGATGGCATGTTATCATTACCGCTATTTTGAGCTTCTGAAAGATTATAGTATTGATGTTCAATATCTTCAAATACCTTTGGAGCACCGTGACCTGCAAAAATTACCGTTGAGTATCCATCGTTGAATTTTTGAATGAAACTTGTAACTGTGAGAGGTTCTTTAGGATCAGGGGGAATGAAAGATACAGAATTCCATAAATGAGTAAAATCCATATCCGATTTAGTATAATGTTGTAAAATATATGTTGTTAGACGAGATTCGTCTTCTCCGTCAGGGTCATTTATAATGTCAATTGGATCAGAAATACCTCCAGCTAAAAGCATCTGATGCATCCAATCTCCTATGAACGGGTATTTTTCATACTTTAAAGTTTTGTTGACCATGATTCCAAGTTCTAATGCGTTATCTGCTGGAAATCGTCCCACATAGACATCGGGCGTCCACGCTATCTCGTCCTTATAGTCTGATCTCTCAGCAGACTCGCCCCATCTATCGTTTCCATTATCATTCCAACTTCCTGTTAAGTCTGCGTAATAAAAATCAGTAGGTTTATAGTAATCGTCCCAAGTTGAGTATTCACTGTTGCCTGAAACATCTATCACATCTGGATTGTATACATACTTGATTGGGATCGAGTCATTTTGAGCATCTCCACATAAAAGCACCCATTGAATATTCTCTTTCTCGTAATAAGTCTTTATCATGTT
Source organism: Promethearchaeota archaeon (assembly GCA_030605085.1). The sequence goes on from JAUWBH010000061.1 coordinate 14,987, forward strand.
TCGGATCCTCTCCGCACCGTCCGTACCATTGTAGTCAGCGAAATTGCTTAAAATAATTGTTTTTACGCCTTTTTCGTTTTTCCATTCCATCAGAGGTGTTACAGCATCAACGAACGATTGATTGTCGGGAGTAATAATTAGCATTTCAATTTTAGAATTCTGCCATTTGTATTTTATTTTGGGGAGATCGTCCAAGTCAACATCGGGAGTGCCATATGCTAATACAAAAATTTTGTTAGATGAATATGAATAATTATTACCAAAAGTAAAATACCCAAAAATAGTAAATGGAGGCAATATTAATACAATGATAAATAAATAAAGATGTTTCTTAGTAAAGGTCATTTATTACCAATTATTAAACAGTTATTTGATATTTATTTCTATTTAGACATAAGAAAGTTATATTTTTAATATTTTTTAGGATAATATAAAAATATGAATTTATTTATTATTAAGTAAAAGGATAGTAATTTTTATGCCTTATAGATATAATTCTTGTCCTCATTGTAATCAAAAAATTATCTTCATAATTGAGAAGGACGACATTGACGATAGTTTATATCCTGCCCCCGTCTATATTCACCATAAGCATAAGTCCTGTAAAAATATATCAACATTTTATGTAGACAGTCTACTTCAAGTATCGTATAAAGAACTTGAAAAGAAAAAATCAAAAACAAAGAAAAAACCTAAAATTATAAAGACCTTAGGAATAAAAGAAATTAGAAAAGATACTAAAGCCATAGCTGAGTTCCTTAAAATGTTATAATAGTAATTAATTAATTTATCCCTAAAATTTTAGTTTTTAAAGGCCAACTTGAACATATTATTATAAAAAATAGTAAAAGTATAAGATATAATTGAAAGGATATAAATCAATTATTTCTGATCAATTTAAGTCTCTATTTCAAAAGGTTCGATTTTTCGACACCACACATAGCTACTAGGTGCAGACCTTTTAAGATATGATATAAAAAAATAATTTAATATTCAATCATAAACTTTAGTGCATCTTTATTTTTGAAAAGTTTAACTGAATTTTAAGTAAATTTAATTATAGATATCTTCTTTAATTTATTTAGTGGAAGTTAGAACTTAGAAAGATACTTATTTATTTTATTAATAACAATAAATTAAATTTCTACAGACTTCATATAATGGCAAATGAATTAGATTTAACAGATGTATCTGGTATAGGTAAGGCTACTGCTGAAAGAATGAAAGCAGCAGGAATAGATTCAATTGAAAAACTAGCCACAATTAAATTGGACGATTTACTAAAGCTTAAAATTAAAGGAATTGGTAAAGCAACTGCAATCAGATATATTGATAACGCTAAGAAATTACTTGACGAATTGAAAGATAAAGGAGGAACAATTGTAAAACAAAAAAAAAAGCCTTCTGAAATGAAAGTTCCTGAGAAAAAAACCGTAAAACCTAAAGGAAAAGCGCCTAATATTAAAGAATTAATGAAACAACAAGCAGAATGCAATATTGGTTTAGTAGGGCATGTAGATCACGGCAAAACTACGCTGATTAAGGCGATGACTGGTGATTGGACTGATAGACACTCTGAAGAGCAAGAGAGGGGTATTTCTATTAAATTGGGATATTCCAACGCTACGATTCTTTACTGTCCATCGTGCGATATGTATTTAACAGCATACATGTCTGAACAACAACGAAAAAAAGGGCAACAACGATTTTTATGTCAAAAATGTGGAGAATATTTACAGTTTGTGAGGAATATCTCTTTTGTTGACGCTCCTGGCCACGAAATATTAATGGCAACTATGTTAAGCGGAGCGTCTTTAATGGATGGTGCTTGTTTGTTAATTTCTGCAGATGAAACTTGCCCTCAACCTCAAACTAGAGAACATTTGGCTGCTTTAAATATAGCAGGAATTAAAAAGATTATTATTGTGCAAAATAAAGTGGATGCCATCTCAAAAGAAAAAGCATTAGAAAACTATGAACAAATAAAAAAATTTATCGCAGGATCTATTGCAGAAAACGCTCCTATTATCCCTACATCTTCAGTTTTCAGTTCAAATATAGACATAGTTGTTAGAGCTTTTGAAGAAATAATTCCTACACCAGAACTTAACGAAAAAGAAGAATTTCAATTTTTAATAGCTCGCTCATTTGATATAAATCGACCGGGAAGTGAAATAGAAAATTTAAAAGGTGGGGTTGTTGGGGGTTCAGTTTTAAAAGGGAAAATAACTGTAGGGGATGAAATAGAGATTCGACCTGGTTTACGCGAAAAGGACCAATACAGACCTTTAAAATCGACAGTGGTTAGTATTAGTCAGGGTAGAAATTTATTAGAAGAAGCAAAACCCGGAGGACTCATAGGGATTGGCACGAAGTTAGACCCTTCTTTAACAAAAGGAGATGCTTTGATCGGGCATTTAGTCGGTCGACCTGGTAATTTGCCAGAAATCCTCTCTGAAATAGAACTAAAAGTTAATCTATTAGATCGCGTTATAGGTTCTGAAAATCAAATTAAGGTATCCCCACTTAAACACAATGAAAAATTGTTATTAGTTGTAGGTACTCATAAGGGGGGAGGAGTCGTAACAAAAATACTAAAAAACAGCGTTATAATAAAATTAACACCAGTTATTTGTCTTGCAAAAAATTCAATTTTTGCCGTTTCCCGTACTATTAACAGGCGCTACCGATTAATTGGTTATGGAATGAAAGTTAACCACGATGAGTGATTATTATAATATATAAGGGGTGAAAAAGCTCGGTATTGCCTTTCATTTTTTTTAGCCATTATATCACGATGAGTAGGAAAGAAAAATTTCTCGAATTTTTCCTCTAATTAGTGTTAATGAGGAATCCACTCGGTTAAAAATTTTTTGAAGTTCATTGATTACGTGCTGACCAGAATTCAATCTGACATTGTCTTTTTTTGTGATATTAACTTTTGTTTCGTATAGAACTATATATCCCTCGACCTTAGAGAGAAAATGCAATATAATTTCAATATCAACATTACTAGATAAATCAAGACTAGGTACTTCCTTAAACTCGTAAAAAATTTCGTTCATAATTCTTCTGTTGAGAAAATCAACAAAATTATCAATTTCATCACAGAAGATCACTATTATGAATTTATCACCCAAATTCTTTTCATATTCATTTAAATAATTAATTAAGGGATTTACTGAATTTTAAGTTCTCTTTTTACTCTTTTTCTTCATAATAAGATAAAGACCTATACCTAAAAGTAAAATAATTAGACATACAGTACCATATATTAGAATTAATAAAGGAAAATGAGGTAAAGAAGTAACAACATAATTAACATCGTAAAAAGAACTGACTTCCGCTTTCATTATAAACGAATCCCTTTGATAAATTTTTATAGTAAAATTCCCATTTGGGACGTCTTTAACGAGAATCTTTCCGTTCTCATCAGTTATAGTTGGACCTATAGGCTGGTTTTTTTCTTTTGATATATAAGTTCCATATAATTCGTCATAGTAATAGATCTTAACATCTAACCCCATAACAGGCATTTTAATATTATCTGTGATTACAACCCGCAAATCATTTGATGTAAAGTATTTTATATTAATAGGACAAATCTCTCCCTCATACATGTATGGGAGTCTAATATAGATTCCTATTCTTCTAGTGGCATTTTCGGTAAATACTAAGCTATTTTTAATTTCCTCATCAATTTCGGTGATATTAGCTTCGTCGGTTTTTACAGATCTATCGAATAATGAACCATCATCGTCAACTTGGTCAATAGAGATTGTTAGTTCATGTAGCGTTAGAAATTTTATATAAATATGTTTTGGTCCAGAAATTATTTCTGGAAGGTATAATCGCTCTCGTTTATTTCTTCCTTCAATAAGTCTATCAACTGCCCATGTTTCGTCAACTGGATCATTAAACCCTATTTTAAATTCAACTTCAAATTTAAGATAAAAGAAGCTATTACCTGCAGTAAAAGAATCTTCTAAATCAATATTTACGGTTCCTGTTGAATCTAAATAATTATCTAAATCTTTGCTTTCAATAAAATCTTCTAAATCTGGATCAAATGAAAGTTCATGATCATCCAATAATTCTTTATCGGGTGGACTAACCTTTAAAGCGAGTTTAAGATTATCAGCCAAAACTATTTGATCCTCTTTTATATCATTTAATTTCTCTCCCTTTAAATTAAAACGATAATTAAACTCTGGCTTAACTTCTTCTTCATTTTCTTCCAAAATAAATTTACTATCAAGGTCTTGTAATAATCTCCAATCAGTTATGGTCAATTGATATTCCCATATAAGGTGCATTGTAAAATTAAGAGCATTGTATTTGAAATAATCTTTGTACTTAAATTTTACGAAGTTAATATTATCAACATTAGTAACTGAGTAATTCCCTTCATTCACCTTTACAACATAAAATGTATCGTTTTCAACCCACAGCTCAGTTAAATTAAATGGAATTAGTCTTGGTGCATAAATTAAATAACCTTCAGAAAATCCTATTGAGGTATTATATTGGACACTAATAGATTCGTTTAGTTCGATAGTTATTGTCCTTGTATCTATATCTTCAAGATTATCAACTTGAGCAATTTTTTTCGTTCTGCTAAATTTTGTACCTATATAAGTCATATTCAACGAACCGGATTCCAAATCATCATTAAGTTCGCTAAATTCATCTGACTTGTTAAAACCTACTTCATTAAAAAATATATCAGTTATGGTTATGCTTCCTAATCCATATGTTTCTTCCTCGAGAAGGGGTTCGTAATCGTCTTTTTTGAAATCGTGTGTCTTTGGAACTTCTTGTATATTATTGTTATCGTTATTAATTGAATTAGAATAAAATTCGACACTAATTCCAGATAGTGGAACTAAAAAGTATAAGAACATTAATATTAACAAAAAAACCTTTGATATTAACTTTTTATTCCGAAATTTACCTTTCATTAATATATTTTTAAATCTATACTATTATTTAATGTTTACATCTTAAAACATACATTAGTTTACCTTGAAAGAAAAACTCTCTCCTTAGGAAATAGGTGAGCTTTATGAATTTGAAAAGATGTAAAAATGTATATGAGCGTAAGTAAATGAGGAAATCACCAAAAGGAAACCTTTTATGATAAAATGCGTGAAAAAATGTCATTTGAGAATTGAACATGGGTCTCTGAATATTAAGTGAAATTAAATAGGAATATTTATATTTATAGAATTTTTTTTTAAAAATTGTCTAGTTTTTTTTAAGATTTCAAATTCTTAAAATATTTTGGAACGATGGAAATGACCAATAAGCTTGATCGAAATAAATTTTTAGAAGATCTTAATAACGCGGTGGATCAATTTGTTGATCATTCTTTTAAAGAAGTTATTGCTATTTCCCATAATGATGCGGATGGTATAAGTAGCTTACATATTATTCAAAACTTATTATATAACATGAAACTTGATTACGATTATTTTATTTATAATCGGTCAGTTTCTTGGTCAAATTATTTAGAGGGTATTCTAACAAAAAATCACACGAATGAAGATACGGCTATTATTTTTACAGATGTAGGATCGAATCTTACTGAACTAATTCCTATAATAAGTAAAAGAAAAGAACTATTTTTTATTCTAGATCATCATGAAGTTGATGTAGATATTAAAGAGATTAAAATCCCTGAGAATTTATTCCTTGTGAATCCAACCATACATGGCTACGATGGTTTGGACCATGTCGCAGGCACAACTTTAGCTTATATGTTTGCAAAAAGTATTAAACCAAAACCCGTAATTAAACAAGGATGGCTGACTATTATTGGTATAGCTGGAGATACATTGAGACCAATGGATAAACTTGAATCTTTTAATCGAGAAATTTACGATGAATTACTCGAGGAAGAAATTTTTAATGATAGAGAAGGTCTGATATTATATGGCTGTATGCACCAGTCGATAAAAAATGGTTTAAAATTCAGCATAATCCCTTTTATTAACGGATTAAGTGGAGAAGACGACCCAAAAATTAAAATGTTTTTGAAAAATGTGCAGATTAACCCAAACAAGAAGGTAACCGAAATAAATCTATCAGAAATAAAGAGGATTCAAGAAGAGGCGAATTTCAACAGTTTTGGGCATTATGCAACTTTGCCTCAAAAACAAGGACTCTTAAAATTTGCTTTCGAACATGCTCTTTTATTAAACATTTTATGTTTTAAAAATATTAATGCTGCTATTTCAACTATTCAAAGAAGAACGACCACATTTTACGCCAAAGGAATTTATTATGAATACATTTTTAATTTAGTTAAAAATTTAAGAACACTTTTAAGTTTACCTCGTTTTGAAACAGATAGAGCCATTTTCATTGAAGCAGGAGAAGGAAAAATACCTCCAAGTAATTGGTCAGATACTGCAAGTTTTAGTGTGGTTAATGAGCTTCTCGACCCGTTTAAGATATTATTTTTAGGAGATTTAGAATACAAAAATTATACGATAAAATTAAGCATTCGATGTTCAAGAAAGTATCTTGAAAAAAGTAAGGGTGTGGGTGTAAATAGCATAATTACTAAAATAAAGCGTGAATTAGGTGGAACAGGTGGGGGTCATAAATTAGCGGGAGGGCTTAGACTATCAATACCATCCTTTAACAGATTAAAGAATAATGTAGATGATTTTATTTAAAAATTATTTAGAAAAAAAATCGAATTTATTGATACAATATCTTTTAGATTTTGAATTTTGAATAATTAATTCTATTTTATTTAGATCTTTAAAATAACTTTTAGTAATTAAAATAATTACATAAATAATTTGATATTATGTTTGTCCTCCTGATATTCTACAGCACAGGAATACTCCCGCAAAATGCTCACTACCTTTTTGTTTTTAACTCGTACTCGAGTTAAAAGGATTTTTCTTTATAATCAAATGATTATAAACAATAAAAGAAAAATGACAATAGAAACAATTAAATAATAAAAAATTTTAAAGTCATTTATCAAATGGAAAAAATCAAATGTAATTCTTGATACCATGCAACATATTTATTGGATGCATTTGCTTTTTTAATAAAAAAATAATTAGGGTGAATAAAAAATAATTGAACCAAAAGAATTTTTAGAATTTGTGATGAAAAGAAGGAGCATCAGAAAGTATTTAGAAAAGCCTATTTCTAATAAAGACCTTTATATGATTTTAGAAGCAGGACGGTGGGCCCCGAGTGGAACAAATAGACAACCCTGGGAATTTATTGTGATAAAAAACCGCGAAATTTTGAGCCAGATATATATGAAAACAAAAAACTTTGCCTTACCTCTTAGAACTGCTCAATTAGGTATTGGTATTGTAGGAAAGATTAGTGAATATACTAGGATTTCTATGACTGGTGAACCCATTGAGACGCAGGAAATCAAGGAAATTTGTTTGACAGATTGTGCCTTAGCAGCGATGAACATGATGTTAATGGCTTGGTCATTAAAAATTGGTTCTTGTTGCATTGGTTCTTTAAATCGTGAATATACAAATAAGATTTTGCATATAAATAATCAAGATTATCTGCCATATATCTTAGCCTTTGGATATATTAAAGGAGAACTATCAAGACCTACACTCCGTAAAAACCTAAATGAAATCTGTCGCTTCATTGAAAAAGCGAGTCTTTAGAATACGCCACCAGATCGGAATTTGCTACTACCGTAAGCGTTGAGCCGTTGTTAGACTCACATCCCGAAAATTCCTACATAAAAAAATACGTAAAAACAAATTAATAACAATTCTCTCTATATGTGTGGAAAAAAAAGTCGGGAAAAGCCGAAAAGCTTTAAAATTAAAATCTTGAGTTAAAGAGAAAAAAGTTAGCTTCCTATTTTTTTATGGGCGCCACATTTCAAACATATAATAAAGTGAGTCATCCCTTCATCTGCGCGACGCGTCTGCCGTGTTTCTAGCTGTGCTTTAGTATATCCACAACGACGGCATTTATAATTCTTAATCGCACTTCTTAGATTTTCTTCTTTCCACTTCAATATATCTGAGGTATTTACAACTTCATTTCTAATTGGTTGTTCAATTTTAGTACTGATTTTATATTGATCTGATTTATCGTCAGAGAAAGGTTTGGTTGCTCCGCATTTACATTTAAACACTTTTTTACCATTCACATCAGAGGGAAGCATTAACCCCCCCCCGCATTCGTCGCAAAATTCCATAATTGTTAACATGTTACGGCTATTTAGTAACAACCTATCATAAATTAAATATAAAAATACTTCTACAAAAAATTTTTCTTCTTAGTTTAAAATCTTAATCCAAATAATAAAGCACAAAATATAATCCCTACAACGATGTCTGCTGTCGTTCCAGGATTCATTTTACCACCCTTTTCTTGTAATAAATTGTCTAATTCATGAGTTAATTTTAAACCATTTTCGGTGGATATTCCTCCACATGCTACTATTTCAGACGCCCTACTTGAGACCATCAATCCTGCTTCTATACCTGATTTTCTAATTATTAGCGTATCAGGGTGTTCAGAGAGTATTTTTAAGAAAGTATTAACTGTTGATGTATTTATATCTTGTGTTTGATTAAATTGATTGAAGAAGTAAGGTAAACCCTCATTGAGAATTATATTAAAACCAGTAGAGTACTCGTGACTTATTAAATCTCTATTTTTAGATAAATTAAATATTTTTTTAAGAGTTATTTTATCAGTTTGAATGTCTTTTATCGAATTTTCGTCATATATATCGTACTTATCAATTTTTCCGAGCCCTCCTGGTTCACATATTCTAATAGCTTCGTACAAATTTACGGTATCTTTTACTGTAGAATCAGCAATAATTTTATTAACATTAAATACAAAAGACTTGAAGCTTGATTTTTTTGATTTGAGACATATCGCAGCAGCTCCTGCAAGAGGTGCTAATATTAAAATATGTCCTAATACTACATTTCCTCCACCTTGCCATTTTATCATTTCCTTCGAAGCATCTATAAAAAAAGTACCCAATTCTACGAAACTATACTTTTTTTTATTTATATTAGAATTTTTATGTGCTCGTTTACATAATTCTCTAAAATTAGGCTGAATTGCTGCGATTCCAGCTAAAAAATGTTCAAATCTAGTGTTATGAAAATTTTTCGTACGGTGTACATTACCAGGTTTAGGCCATCCGGCTACTTCTAATAAGCTAGCAACATTAATACATCTTAACAAATCTTCAATAGTTCCAATTGAAAATTTGGTTTCTTCTAAATGCACGGTTAAAATATAGTTTTTAAATTATATAATTGTTTTTGAAGAGAAATAAAGTTAGTAATAGGAAAACTCAACAACTTTCTTTTCTTTTACAATATATCCATCTTTATCCGTGTTATTAAGAGAGATTGGTCTATAATCGTCATTTAATCCTTTTTTGTATAAAAACTTTTTTATTCTAAGCCTAATCACTCTTTTAGATAAATTAAATGGCGCTATAACGTCAAGATCGTAACCTTCACGCTCAATTTTAATTTGTGGTAGAGCTTCTGCCAAATATCTAATTAAGTCGTTTACATACTGTTCACTTTTAAAAGATAAATCCCTGATGTTTACAGTTATGTTTTTTACATCTGATTCATGACTCATAATTTAATCACTCTTTTAATTAATTAATAATCGTATAAATTTTTTATGATAAAGTATAATTTAGTAAATAATACTAAATCATTGTGGATTTTTTTTTTTGGAAATTGTAGAATTTTTTTGGAATTTATAAATTTTAACTAAAATTGGTAGAATATTGTGTTAGAATATGTCGATTTAGATTATAAACCTAATGAGAAGGACTTAATCGCCATGTATTACGTTGAAAAAGCTCCAGATTGTAAGAGTCTGGAGCATGCTTCTGAAGAAATTGCGAAAGAGAGTTCAATAGGAACCTGGACCGATATCGCTACTTTATCCGTAGAAATAGCTAACAAACTTAAACCATCCGTTTTCCACATTGATTCAGATAGAAATATTATTAAAATAGCATACACAGAAGGACTTTTTGAATCAAACAACATGTCCCAAATATTAAGCGCTATTGCAGGTAACATCTATGGTATGAGAGTTTTAAATAATTTAAGATTACTAGATATCTCATTTCCTAAAGATATTGTTAAAGTATATAAAGGTCCTAAATTTGGGATTGAAGGAATTAGAAGATTAATTAAGGTTGAAAAAAGACCACTTTTAGGTACAATCGTAAAACCAAAAGTTGGATTAAATGAAGTTGAGCATGCGAAAATTTGTGGAGAAGCATGGTTTGGAGGTTTAGATATCGTAAAAGATGATGAAAACCTCACGAGCATGACCTTCAATAAATTTGAAAAACGAATTTCAGAAACCTTAAAAGTTCGAGATAAAATTGAAAATGAAACAGGAGAGAAAAAAATATATATGCCAAATATAACAGCAAAGCTAAGTACTATGAAAGAAAGAGCCGATTATGTAATTGAAAATGGTGGGGAATATGTTATGGTTGATATTGTAACAATCGGATTTTCAGCTCTACAAGAAATTAGAGATTATCTCGACGATAAAAATATTGTTATTCACGCTCATAGAGCAATGCATGCTGCCTTTACGCGAGACAAAAAACATGGAATGACAATGTTGGTACTGGCAAAATTAATGAGATTAATTGGAATGGACCAATTGCACACTGGAACTGTTGTTGGAAAAATGGAAGGCGAAAAACAAGAAGTTCGAGAGATAAACCAAGTAATTACGAAACCAAAAGTGGAAGGAAATAATTTAACTATGCTGGATCAGGATTGGGTAAATACTAAAGCTATCTTGCTCGTCGCTTCAGGTGGTCTAAGCCCTTTACATGTCCCTGAACTAATAGAAATATTAGGAAAAGATGTAGTGCTCCAATTCGGTGGAGGTTGTCACGGTCACCCAAATGGTACAGAAGCAGGGGCGAAAGCAATTAGACAAGCTGTTGATGCAGTATTAGGTGGATATAAGTTAAATGAATATGCTAAGAAAAATCCAGAGTTAGCAAAAGCAATTGAAAAATGGGCATAAGTTCTTTAAAAAGTCTTATTCAACCATTTCTGGATATAATTTGGTAAAGTAATAATACACATGACTAGAAGCAAATATTCCTGCTTCTGTAATTAAACCATCTATATATCTCCTTCTTATAGTTTCGAATGCGGGATTTAATATTTTTATTCCATTCGGAGGATTCTCCCATATCTCGTAAGGATCGCGCATTTCAATTGTTTCTAAAAGACCTAAATTTGTTTCGGGATTATACTTTAATAATGACGATGCAACGTAAAATGGAATGTTTTCTTCATGTGCGACCAACGCAAGCAATCTAGAACCTATTTTATTCAAAACTGTGCCTTCTGAAGTAATTGAATCCGCTCCTATCAAAATTAGATCAACTTGATAATGTTTAACAGCCCATCTCATGGCGCTATCAACTACATGAATAACTTCTATACCAGCTTCCAATAATTCATTTGCAGTCTTTCTACCTTGTAACCTTGGTTGAGTTTCGGTATTTATAACTTTAAAACGCTTTTCCTGTCTTTTAGCCTCTAAAAAGATTCCTGTAACTAATGAAGAATGGCAATGGGTCATCACAGTGAATTTTTTTCCGATTTTTTTATCAACTTTCGGGATTCGGTGAGCACCAATTTCAGCGATTTTTTTTTTTGAATTCTGAAGCATTTCATAATACTCATTTTTATAACCTTCAATAATATCCGGAATTTCTTCTAAACAACAATTATCCCTTTTTTTTTCCAATTTTTTCATCAAATATTTTAATCCATTCTTCATAGCAGGCTCTGTTGCTCTTGTATTAATCAAAATATTTTTTGCTTCGTGCAATTTATCTATACAACCCTCAATGTCTTCACAATTTAACCTTTTAGCGTAATTACTCATAAAATCAATTGCATTAAGCGCTACATTAGTAGCTCCTTGTATTTCCAAAGATCTTATTCTTTCAGCATCTTTTAATAATTTTTCCATAATTAATCACATATTATACAAATTAAAAGATAAAAATTAATTTCTAAAGAAATTATGAGATTTTAAGATTTTATTCTTTTTCCTTTTCATTAAAATTGTTTTTTTCATTTAACTTAAAATCTTTAGGATCTATATCGATAAACAAATGTCCAACATAACCGCATTCACGACACTCATACATGCCAGGTGCAAGCCACCCATTTATATTCATGGCGCTTTTTAGCTTCGGCTTCTTACATTTTGGACAAATTCTTATTTTTGCCATGTTTGTGTTAAAAAATATCTATTTTAATAAATTTATACAAAATAATAATTAAATATTAATCTATTTTATTATAAAAGTGTTATATAGATTTTTTAATTATAGAGTTTCAACTTTATTAAAATCCCATATTCTTAATTCTTAATTAAAAATATGTCTGATTTAGATTTACAGAGAAAAAGTTTACCAAACGAGACAGGAGTTTACCTATTCAAAGATAAAAAAGGTAAAATAATCTACATCGGTAAAGCTGTTAATCTAAAAAAAAGGGCGTCCCAATATTTTCTGAAGACCAGTTATAACGATCCTTATTACGAAGATAAAATTAAGGAACTTGTTAGAAGAATAGATTCAATTGAATACATCGTAACAGAAAACGAGAAAGAAGCTTTAATCCTAGAAAACATATTAATTAAAAAGCATCATCCTCGCTTTAATGTAATTATGCGAGATTCAAAGTCTTATCCTTGGGTTGCTATCTTTTACGCTGAAGATTTTCCAAGAATCCAAGTTATTAGGGGTCCTGAAAAATATTCACAAGAGAATTTGTTTTTAGGACCTTATACGGATAAAAAAGAAATTGTAAGAATCTTAAGAGATCTTAGAAAAATCTTCCCTTATTGTTCGTGCAAAAGAAGAGTAGCAAAAAAAAGGCGCCCTTGTATTTATTACCAGTTAAAAATCTGTCCAGGACCCTGTATTAAAGCTGTTAGTAAAAAAGATTATCTAGAAAATATAAAAAAAATTGAGTTATTTTTGAAAGGAGAAACAGAAGAATTAAAATATCAAATTAAAGAAAAAATGAAAAATGCCGCTAAAGAACAAAATTACGAGCTGGCTGCTTTTTGGAGAAACAAATTAGAAGCAATTAATAATTCCACAAAAACCCAAAATGTTCTTATAGATCGGGTGTCAAACAAAGATATTGTAGGATATTATAGGGATAAAAATTATGTGGCGTTGGTCAACATTCATATTCGTGAAGGTCGAATTTCAAGTAAGAGTCCTTTTACATTAGATTTAACAAAAAAATTAATTCTTAAAGAAGAGATATTATCTTCGTTAATTGAACAATATTATCAAAATACGAAACTTAATTTGCCTGATGCTGTTATAGTTCCAGAATTATATCAAGGAATTGAATTGCTTAAAGAAATACTAGAAGATGTTAACGAAGAAATCCAAATAAGAATACCATTAGACGAAAACGAAGAAGCATTATTACGTATAGCTAATAAAAACGCTAAAGTAATGGTTGAGCAACAAATTCAAATGGAAGATATTAAGAAAAAAGAAGAAGATCAAATAAAAATGACTTTAGAAGAAGCTAAAGAAATATTAAATCTACCAAAAATCCCTAGAATTATTGAAGGATTTGATATATCAAATATAGAAGGCAAAGATGCAACCGGTTCAATGGTTTATTTTCTCGATGGTAAACCATATAATAAAAATTATCGCTATTTTCATGTCCGCACTAAATCCACTCCTGATGATGTGGCGATGATGAAAGAAATAATACGAAGGAGATATAGTTCAGTTTTAGAAAATGATTGGGAACTACCAGATTTAATTTTAGTAGATGGAGGTAAAGGTCAATTAAACGCCGCTATCTCTGTTTTAGAAGAGTTAGGGATAGGGAATATTCCCAAAATTGGTTTAGCTAAAAAATTTGAGGAAATCTTCGTACCAGGCGAGAAAGAACCATTAATTTTACCAAAAAGTTCTCTTGTATTAAAGATCTTCCAAAAAATTCGGGATGAAGCTCATAGATTTGCAGTTAAACTACATAAAAAACAGAGACAAAAACGGATGACGGGTTCCATTTTAGATGATATCAAAGGAATAGGTCCAACCACTCGAAATATATTATTGAAACATTTCGGGAGTGTCGAGGTTGTCAAAAAAGCGTCTTTTGAAGAAATTTCTAAAATCGTAGGTAAAAAAAAAGCTGATACTATAATTAAAAATTTAAAGTAATGTTTATATAAGGAGTAATACTTATAAATCTCCAACATAAGGTTTTCTGTCAATCCAAGCCAATTCAGTATCGAGCATAAATCGAATATTTGGGAGCTCGCGGGTTCTCCATCTTTTAAAATTTCTTATCTTTTTATAAAAAGCTTCAGCATTTTCACTATTAGGTTCCGATAACAGTTTATCGATCACTTCCATAAGATTTTCTGGTTTTTCTGGAACTTCCTGAAGTACTCCCATGAATAATTTATCCTGACTGCTCAAGAAAACACCTTCTCTTTAGGAAGGTGATGAATTGAGCTTGAGATGAATTCACTAAATCTTCGCACTCCTTTTTCTTAAATTCTCTTTAAATATGTTTTAATTAATTCCTACTCTTTGGTCGGATAACCAACGACTACAAAAAGAAACGGAATTCTACCGATGGAATAGTGGGAAGTTAAGCCTTTGGAGAAAATGTAAGACTCGGCACGATTCTCGAATCTTGTTGAGCTGTTTTCGATGAATTAGGAATCCACACACTTT
>JAUWBH010000226.1 GCA_030605085.1 Promethearchaeota archaeon
ATGAAAATTAAAATTCTGAACGATAAGTTAATTATGTGTAAAGATCCGAAAGAGAACTCAGATATTTTTAATGAGATGATGAAAGTCTCAAAAAGAATGCAATCGATGGGTAAGAGCTGTTAGACTCAACAACGCCTTTAACCTTCCGTGCTAATAATATATTAATGATTTGTAAAATTTCTTATTATTGTTAAACTATTCTTAATAGATGTTTACAGAATCAAATCTCAAGCTTTTATAATTATTACCAAATTAGTACTATAAGCTCACAATTAATGGAAGGGGAAGAAGAATAAAAATCGCAATATCTGGAAAGGGCGGGGTTGGGAAAACTCTAGTCGCTGGAACAATCGCTCGTCTATTTGCTAAAGATGGATTTAAAGTTTTAGCGATCGATAACGACTCGGCAATGAATCTAAGTTATACTCTGGGGATCGAAGACGATGTGAAATCGAAAATTGTCCCGATTTCTGAGATGACGGCTATGATTGAAGAGCGGACATCTGTAAAGGGAGCTGGTGCTGGTGTTTATAACATTAATCCCAAAGTCTCGGATATTCCAGATAGATTCAAAGTTACTGGTCCAGATAACTTGCAGCTTCTAGTTTTAGGAGGTATAGAAGAACCAGCATCTGGATGTTTATGCCCAGAAAACGCGCTCATCAGAACCTTGCTATTTAATTTACTTGTAAAAAGAAATGAAGTAATAATTGTAGATTTTGAAGCGGGACTGGAGCATTTAGGTCGCGGAACTGCGAAAGGAATCGATGTTATGCTCGTAGTTACTGAACCCTCTCAAAAATCGTTGGACTTATGTAATAAAATAATCGATCTATCGAAGAAGTTAGGAGTTGTTAACATCTTCCTAATTGCCAATAAAATTTTTGACGATTCTCAATTATCTGCAATTAACGAAAGAATTAAAACATGGGAAATCCCGCTCTATCATTCCATCCCTTTTGATCTTGAAATTGGAAAAGCCGATTTAGAAGGTACTTCCCCTTTAGATCATAATGATCAATCAGAAGCGATCCAATCTATTAAAAGACTTTACGATAAATTAAAGAAACTAAAATTAGAGCTATTTGATTTGTAATTGGAATAAAGTTTCTCTACATCCCTTGTTTCTCCCAATTTTTTAATATATATAATCTATATATGGAATCAATAAATAAGCAAATTTAACTTTCGTGATTGGAGCAATCCAAAAATTATTTAAATTAATAAAAGGAGGGATGAGATCAAGATGATTAAGAAAAAAGAGAATCTACTAGTATTAGGAATGTTTTGCTTGATAACTGCGTTTATCTTTGAGATGTTTGGTAATGCGAATATAATCCTTAATGTGATAAGCTTACTTTTTATTGGTGCTGCGATATTTTCAAACGCAAAATATTTGGTAATGTCAACCATAGATAAGAAGAAAAAGTAGTTTATTTTAATTGAATTTCCGTAATCATAACATATCGAATAAATCGAGATTCTGATCCTCAGCGATTTCTTTCCATTGTTCTATCGCCTCCATAGCATCCTTCTCTTCCATTTGTTCAATTGCGTAACCGGCGTGAACAATAACGTACTTACCTACTTCGGGGTTTAATACTAGCGCTATGATAATTTTTTGCTCTATTCCATCGAAGTCGACTAATGCGGAATTCCCATCAATACTTACAATTTTACCTGGAATTGCGAGACACATGAGTAATATAATTCAGCGATTTTAACTATATTAAGTAATATTAGAGTCTAAAAAAAAGTAATGATTATTATTATTATACATCGATTAGTTCTTCTTTAACTCATTCGCGAATTCTTTATATTACTTACAGCAAATAATACATTAAATAATTAAATTTAATATCACAACAACGTGAAAAAATAGAATGATTTTAGAAAAATTAAAAAAAACACCAAGCGATTTAATTTTATTAATCATTGCAGCAATTGGTATTATTATCCTTCTAGTTATAAATATGGTTGTTTTTGAACCCCTAGCAAATTCAGGTTTCTTTTTTGGAATCCTTGATTTCGAATTTGCTTGGACCAAGGACCAAATTTTGATTATTTTTACAGAGTGGGGGGGTGCGGGAATGGCTTTACAAGCTAATGGAGTGTATTGGGACTTTTTCTATATCATAGGATACTCAGTGCCTTTATTTGCATTAATTTTATTATTCACTAGAAAATTAAGCGGTAAAATAGTAGACATCGGCCTTTACATAAGTCTTACGCCATTAGTCGCAGGAATTTTCGACTTAGTTGAAAATATCAACCTTCTTATTATGCTTAACGATACTCCTAACTTCGCATCTTTCGTATCTTCGATTGCTTCGATAACAGCGTTTATTAAATTTGGTTTACTATTGGTAGGGGCAATCTTCTTCTTAATTGTCTTAGTCCTGACCTTAATTAAACGATTTAAGAAATAGATTCAATAAATTCTCTTTTTTTCTTTTAATCCATTTAATAAAATATACGCTAGTTAGATCTTTTCACTGTACGAGATTAATAAATCGTCTAACCAGTTATAGATTTCTTCTTTCGATAAATTATCGATGTTAAATTTCAATCGTTCTATTTCCTTGAGCAGGTTTATCATCTCTAAGGGAATCGATCTTTCGATCAATTCAAACAAAAGCTCGTTGGTTTTTGAAATTATCATTTTAATTTTTGTGACTATAGGCTCAACATCAGGGATGTCCTCAAGTCGAACGAGTAGATTAATAAGGCTGAATAAAAATTCTGTTTTATTTCCTTTAAAAGTACTTTCAAATTGGTAATAATATCTATCGAAATACTCCATTGGAATTATTTCCTCGTACCTATTAGATATTTTTATTACAGACTTTATGTTTTTAAAAAGGAGAGAAGGAGTCCATGAAAAAATTTGAAAGTTTGAAACGACATTTCCACTACGAATCACGGGGATAAATTTATGATTTTTTTTAAAACGTCCAAACGGAATAACTATGAGATCTAGCGAATCAGAAGAGGAATAATCTTTCACATTGATATACAAATCTTTTATAGTATGAATCATCTCGTTTCTATGGTCAAGAAGGTCGAATTCTATCCTATTAAACGATGGTTTGTAAATATAAAAAATCAACCCCTCAAATCCTTGGAATTCTAAATCGAGCGAGAAGTTTAACATCTCGGCTGATACATCTTCTGTCTTAAATCGCAAATCTAACATGATATGAGAATAATTCTCAATATATTGGAAAAACCATGGTGGTGTTCGCTCTGTTTCAAACGATATCATTTAATCTCTACTCCTAATATGTCTCATTCAGATGAATTATATATATCTTATACCTAATATATACTTCTTCACTACATTGAAATATTTGCACATAATTAATCGCCACCACTATTTTTAATGTTTGCAATATAAACCTTGACAGACACTAGAAATATAACGCAAATATTAAGAAAAAATAATATCAATAATTGCGGATATTCGAAAAGGTAGTTATTTATATATATAACATAAGCCTAATATCTATAAAAAAATAAATTTATTATAAGGTTAGCATAACTTGGATCTGTTAAATATACTAAAAATAATAACGACAATAATAACAGCCGTTATCGCACTAATTATTGGATTACGGGTTCTTCTATTAAACAAAAGAGATTTGTTGAACAGATGGTTTGCTTTATATTTTATATCCTCATCCTTAGGATTTTTCATTTATGCGATTTACCACTTAATTCTAAATAATCCGGATATTATTATTCCGCTCATGATAACAGCCCATATCTTTTTTAATTTTAACTCAATTTCTCTCGTGATGACCCTGTTCGTGCTAGAAAAACATACTAAGATTGCCATGGGCATGAAGTATCTTGGAACCATGCTATTTTTATTCTTTGTCATGAGTATTGGATATTTTATATTTCCACCGTATTTAGATATGGGTGATTATGCTCTACATATAGTAAATACCCATACTCCTCTCGAATGGTTATTTTTTGTGAATGCCGTTCGGATATTTTTAACTGCATTTGCTGCTTATAGATATATTGGAATTACGAAAAAAATAGAGGACGATACCAGAAAAATAGAAGGCGAAACTAGAAATCGATTAAAATGGTTTTCTATAGGAGTAATATTATTTATTTTAGGGATTTTTATCAATGTAATAGGGGGAATTTTCTCGTTAATTGCGATAGAGATATTAGCGTTGATTATTATAGATATTGGGGCTCTGGTAATCCTTAAAGGATTTCTGATCTAATATTATTAAACTCTTAAAATATTGAAATTGTGAAGATTAGCATTATCATTTAACTTTTTCGGTAACCGAGCTTTCTTTCTTTTTTGTAGGTTTCACATTTTGTACTCTTAAGATAGATAACGGCTCGTTTAAATTTTATGTCTTAGATAAATTGCCTGCAATCTAAGAGACTGATAAATATGCCCGATTGTGTGATGGATAATGAACCCAAACCAATCTTCGTACGTCATCTCTCTCCCAAAAGGGGATTTAAACATATTTTTAAGGTCTTCTTCATCATATTTTATTCTTTCTTCTGTATAGGCTTCATTTGCTTTATTAAATAAATCTAACAATTGTTCATGCAAAGGTGTGGTGGATTTGGGATCTAACTTTATTGCAATATCTTTCATATCTGCATTAGAATTAGTCGTTTTTTTCATTGCAAAATGAAGCGTGCTAACAGAATGTACAAATAAATCGAGAGCGGTTTTCTCTCCTTTAAATAACGATTCTTTCATGGATTCTTCAAAATGATTATCTTTTCGCTTTTCAAACAAACTTTTAACATAATCATATAAAAACTCTAAAGATTTGATACTTTCTGGCATGATTTCTAAAGGGGATGTTAAGTAAATAAATTTTTTGGTATAAATTCAGGAATTTCTTGTCCAAACATTCTTTTTAAGAGAGTACTCTATAGATTATTTGTCCCATTTCCGCTATTTTGATTTTGGTTTTGAGAAGAATCCTAATATCTCCTTTCCATGAATTGCATTATACTGATTGCATGGTTGATGACCACAGGATCGACATCTCGGATCGTAAGTTGAATTAATGGTTCCACATTCAAGACAAGCGTAATGTTTCTCCTTTTCTTCCAACCACTTCTTATATCCTACCTTCTTAATTTTTTCTTGATCCTCCCATAGTTCCAATCGGTGGGGCATCTTAGCCTGAAATTCCTTAATGTAATTACATGGATACTCTTCGCACTCCCCACAAAAATCAATTCCCTTTTCTTGAGCGCATGGAAACATTTTACAGTCTTGTTCACAAAAAATAAATCTCTTCTCAGAACGACACCCGTAGCATTTAATTTCTTCTGGAGTACTGTTAGACTGTTTCGCAATAAACTCAAGCCGTTGAGAATCTTCTTGGGTTCCAATAAATACTGAACAAGCTGGGCAATAAAGACCACAAACTGCCGCATGTTGTTTTGTATATTTCATGTCGAGATAAAATGGTGCTTTAATTTTTAATATTTATATTTCAACTTCAGCGTGATGAATTCGTTGATTTTGAATTCTTTCATGATTTCTTATAACTCAAAATCAACAATTCTAAAAATTTTGATGCATTATTTCAATGAAGATTTATAAAAAATGATTGGTTATCGATATTTCTGAAAAAATAATTGATATTCTCTTACTAATCCCGTGTTTTAATGAAGAAGAAAACATTGAACATATACTAGAGCATCTCCGTTGTGTAAAACAAAATTCGCAAAAAAGCAGCGAATTTAATTTGAAAATCCTTATCATTAATGATGGTTCTACAGATGGAACTATGCAAATTTTGGATAAAAACAATCATGATTCTCTTTTTTCTATTGTTAATTTTAAAGAAAATAAAGGTTATGGGTATACACTCATAAGAGGTTTTAAATACGCTAAAGAAATGAAATTTTCTTGGATAATATCGTTCGATATGGATGGCCAACATGAACCAAACTATTTATACAAGTTTATTGATCTAATTCTTGAAAAACCAACAGAACAAATTATTTCGGGGTCAAGATATAAAAATTTAGAACATTCATGGCAAAAACCGTGGAAAGATAGATTTCTTGTGAATGCGATCATCACGGGAATTCTCAATACACTCGGATTTTCTATTACAGACGCATTTTGTGGTTTAAAGGCATATGAATGTAATG
>JAUWBH010000213.1 GCA_030605085.1 Promethearchaeota archaeon
AAAGTCCCGACGCGTACTTGCCCGCCGTTGCCAAGACTCAGAACAACCTTGGAGTTTTATATGATAATTTAAGAAGGTTCGAGGACGCGGAAAAGGCGTACCTCGAAGCGTTAGAAATAAGAAAGGAGTTGGCGGAAAAAAGTCCCGACGCGTACTTGCCCGCCGTTGCCACGACTCAGAACAACCTTGGAGTTTTATATCGAAATTTAGGACGGTTCGAGGAGGCGGAAAGCGCGTATAAAGAAGCGTTAGAAATAAGAAAGGAGTTGGCGGAAAAAAGTCCCGACGCGTACTTGCCCGCCGTTGCCAAGACTCAGAACAACCTTGGAGTTTTATATGATAATTTAAGAAGGTTCGAGGACGCGGAAAAGGCGTACCTCGAAGCGTTAGAAATCTACAAGGAGTTGGCGGAAAAAAGTCCCGACGCGTACTTGCCCGCCGTTGCCACGACTCAGAACAACCTCGGAGTTTTATATCGGAATTTAAGAAGGTTTGAGGACGCGAAAAAGGCGTACCTCGAAGCGTTAGAAACAAGAAAGGAGTTGGCGGAAAAAAGTCCCGACGCGTACATGCCCGATGTTGCCGAGACTCAGAACAACCTTGGAAATTTATATCGGAATTTAGGAAGGTTTGAGGACGCGGAAAAGGCGTACCTAGAAGCGTTAGAAATAATAAAGGAATTGGCGGAAAAAAGTCCCGACGCGTACATGCCCGCCGTTGCCATGACTCAGAACAACCTTGGAGTTTTATACAAGGATTTAAAGAGGTTTAAGGACGCGGAAAAGGCGCACCTCGTAGCGTTAGAAATAAATTAGGAGTTGGCGGAAAAAAGTCCCGACGCGTATTTACCTAAAGTTGCTAATACTCAGAACAACCTTGGAATTTTATATGATGATTTAGGAAGGTTCGAGGACGCGGAAAAGGCGTACCTCGAAGCGTTAGAAATCTACAAGGAGTTGGCGGAAAAAAGTCCCGATGCGTATTTGCCCGATGTTGCCATGACTCAGAACAATCTTGGAAATTTATATCGAAAATTAGGAAAGTTCGAAAAAGCAGTAAAATATTTTGATGAAGCATTGGATATTGACTCAGATTATAGTAGTGCGTGGTATAATAAAGCTTGCGTTGAATCGTTAAGACATAATAAAGCTCAATCTTTAGAATTCTTGAAAAAGGCGATCGAACTTGATAAAAAATATATGGATTTAGCAAAAACCGATGAGGATTTTGATAATATAAGAGATTCAAAAGAGTTTAAAGAATTAATTGGAGAGTAGATTATTTCACCAATACTCAAATTCTCTACACATCACTATTCTCAATAACTTCACCAAAAACAAATTTAATGATATTCCTTAATGGTGAAGGATCGGATAATTTTATTGAATCGTCTGTTTTTATTACTTCGGGAATATAGATTATATCGCCTAATATACCCTCTGAAACATGCTTTGCAGTACAAAAATAATCTTCTTCGGACAATTTCCCATTTATATACGGAAAGATATATCCAAGCATTGATTTGTTATTTTTAAATTTTTTCTCAGTCTTAAAATACATTCTCAATTTTAAAGGGTTATCAATTTTATATTTTTTATCAAGCTCTTGATATTCTCGGTCTATAAGTGAAAATTTCAAATTCTTAAGCTATTTGGGAAACAGTTATCTTGGTTTACAAAAATATGGAGAAGCAATAAAAATCTTTAATAAAGTTGTAGAAATTAATCCTCAAAATAGCCTAGCATTTCGAGTTCTGGGTGAATTATTATCATCTTTATGTGATTTAGTAAAAAAAGATATTAGAATGTCGGTGTTATTATAGGTATTGAGCAATATGCTATTTGTTTTCTGTTAATAGTGCTGCCATCAAGATATTTCTGGACTAATTCTGCTGATATTATTCGTATTCGATTCAATAAAAAGAACTTAGCACATCCCTTAAAATCTTTTTATGAGCCTTATAGGGTCGGTCAATATCCTTTTTAGGAAATTTTAAGGATTTAAACGGCAGACTTTCCCGCTTTATCAGGCCGTTATAGGCGTAATAGAGCATATATTCCAGATTGATAACATCTTCTGTGTTGTATGCCAGAAGGGTTTCAAGGTATCTGGGATCCTTTGTTCTCCTGTATTTGTTCCATAACATCACCGCGACATAACCATCCACTTCCTCGAGATCATTGCGGAAAATACCTAACTTCTTTTCGACCGCTTTTAAACCGCCGGTAAGGCCTAAACGCCTTAGAAGAAAGCATAAATCGAAATGGACTTGGGGGAATTTCATCTTCATCTCGTGTCTGATAAAGGGTATATCAAAGCATTTCCCGTAATATTTGGCTATTGCGGGGAATTTGCTTATGAATTCGGGGAATTCATCCAGATTCTTCCCGCGAATGAAATTATATGTGTAATTTCCGTCGTAAACCGCAATCGTTGTTATATAGCTTTCGGGCCAATATAACCCCGTTGTTTCAATATCCAGATACGCGATATTTCCCAAGAGTTCGGGGATCATACGCCATTTGACCTTTTTAGGGATCAGTTCGTTTAGAGTCAGATAATCCCTCTTGGAATAGATCTCACGAATTTTGGTAAGAAAAGTCTTTAACATATCATATTTCGAAACTGGAATGCCGGTCGGTCGGGATTTTGTTAGAAAATCATACCAATCCCGAAATCCTGCCTCCCACAATTTGCTTTCGGTCTTTGGACCCAACCCTTTAATGAGTTGAAATGTTTTTATAATCATGTTTTAAATTTTATTTCAATTTTGTTATAAATCTTGTTCTTTTAATTTTAGAAACTTAAATAATTCATCTAATTTTACATTAATATGTACTCATTGAGCTTGGAAGCGTTGACGAGCACGGAGTAGTACTCGAATCCTACTTGAACTCTTAGCGACATGTACCCGTAAGTGTAGCTGCGGGAATAAAATTAATTATTATTATTTTAAGGCTCTTTTCTCGAGCAATTCTCCGCAATACCTACATTTTACAGTGTTCTTGCTTTTATCCATATTATCGAGGGAGCCATTACATTCAGAGCATCGTAAAGATTTAAATTCATACCCATAAGTATCACCAAAACGGGTATTGGCAAGTTGCCATATATGGGTTAAAACCCCGTTAACAGTAGGATCTTTTTCAGCACCAATATTAAGCATAGCAATGTTCTTTTTTTCATCAACTCTGATTTTTATAATTATTTGTTCTTTATGCCCTAATTCTGGGTTAATATTTTGATTTAGCACATAGTAATAAACCTCAGCTATAACTGGTTCTTTACTTTCGTAAACAGGATTTGAGACTTGTTTTCCTGCCCAAGCGCCTATAGCGTCTCTAAGCAAATAAAAGCTTTTACGCGGGTCATGTTCTAATTCGAAAGATCTGAATGATTGTATTATGTCGCTACTTTCATAAATATTTTTTACCTTAGCAATGTTTTCTTCACCAGGATTTATTATTGGAGGGCATTTTGAGTCAACCATAAGATGTTCTCTTGCTGCCATCTGTGGTTTTCCAAAAGCGTCTAAATAAGTTGTAATTGGTGATACAGGAATGCTTCCGCAAATCATTGGTTCTAAGTAAAAGTCAATACTTTCTGACTGTGTAGGAGACATGCTCGGAATTTTTGCTCGCTCTCCTTTTCTATATACTCTAGGTTTAATGTCTATAATTCGGATATGCTCAGCAGTCATTTGAAGTTTTCTTTTGCTTTGGATATTATTTGAAAATGGGGATAAATTATTTAATTTGGAACTATTTTTTTTGATTTAAAAAAATTCTGTTATTTTCATTTGTAAGAAAAATGCAATTGCTCTTTTCCTGATTTCCAAACAACGATCTTCTAAAGTACTCGTATTTCTTAAGATTATTCTATATCTATTTTGAGACAATTTCCTTATTATTTCACTGATATTTATCTCCTGAATCAATTTTTTTGCAACCCAATCTAGATATAAGATTATCTTTCGCTTAAATGCGATTTTTTTATCATCGCCAATAATCACAGCTTTAAAGAATTCCTTAAAAATGAAATCCATAAAATCATCAGAACTAAATGTGGTGCTTTTTTGAGTTATTTTACTATTCACTATAAATTGAATGAACTTATTTGTAATTATCGCTCCAGCATATCTAGGAACATCTACTCTATTTCCATCTTTTCCTTTTATGCCAATAATATCCTCTAATGTAAATGGAATGTATATCTTTTTCCAATAATCTCTATTTCTCGATAATTCAATAATTCTATTCATTAATTGAAAATTAAGTGTATCTCTTTCAGCTTGAATTTCTTCCAGGATGTATTCGTCAAGATTCATCGAATATACATATGTGTCTCGACTGATTGGGATTTGAGCAATAATATCCTGAATAACATTTAATTCAGAATTTATGAACAAATAATTGATTAATAATTCAGAGGCAAGAATTTTAGGTATGATGTTTTGATCTAAATCATCCACTCTTAATAATCTATATTTCTGTATTGTGGAATTAATCTTTCTTGTATATCTTCTTCAGAGACTGAATCGATTCCTCTTTGCTTGAATTCAAACGCAGAATAAAAGCTTACATCTTCTTCCGTAATAAAGCATAATAAATCTGGGGTTATAATTTCTCCATTTGATAAGGTAATTGAAATTTCGAATAAGGCTTTTTTTAGATTCTTTAGTTGTTTAAAGCAGGCTAAAAAAAAATTTAATACATGAGTGGTGTAACTAATATTCATCGTTTATTTTCCTATTATAAAATTCTCATTATCTATTTCAAGCGTCGTATTCGGAGAAAGATATTTTTGAAGGTTTGAGAAAATCCTAAGAATAATGTTTCCGCAAGAGTCTGGCTTTAAATTAATATACATTTTATCTTTAAATATTTGAAGCGTAAAAGTTCCCCCCGTATGCTCATCAACGCAATCATAAAAATAGTAATCGTCCTTTTTAAGTAGAAATAGAATGAAAATCTTGAAAATACTATGATTTTTCTTTATAATAACGTACACATTTTGTGGATTCAATTCCTTTGGAAAATGAATAATGAATAAATTACCCCTGCAATTCTCCCAATCAAATCTATTTTCTTCAATTTTTTCCATTAAAGAATTATATCGGTCTTTAATTGTATCAACAAATTTTAAGTGAAATTTAAAATCCTTTCCTCTATTAATGGTAAATCTTCCATCATAGTAGAGATCTTCTTTTATTAAAGTATCGCCGAAATCATCAAAAAACACATAATTTAGCGAATTATAATTAATCGGTAAACCCATTTTTTTAAAATTATTTAGAAAAAAATCCATGGTTATTGACTTTTTATGCCATAATCTTAAACTATAATCAATAAGTTCTTCTATATTTTCTATTTTTAAAGGTCTTTGCTCACTCTCCTCAGATTCTTCGATAAAGAGCTGTTTAAATTTTAGACTTATTCCTAATGAATCAGTATTTTCCTTTTTTCTATATTCTTCCATTATTTGATTTGGTATGTAAATCTTATCTTGTAAATAACTATTACAAAAAATCTCTTCTATTTTAGTTTTAATGATTTTTTGAGGTTCTATGTTATGAATGACCCAAAATCTAGAATTGCTTATATCAAGATATAGATAGTGAGGTTTTTTTCCTACTCCTTTAATCTTTATGTTAAAAAAATTATTTTCCTTTGAAGGAATTAATTTGATTTCTTTGATATTTTTTGAGAACTTCTCTATTGAGTCATAGTTAGATTCAACAATGTGAGCTTTTATCTTGTTTTTGGTTGTTTCTTCGTCTTTATACTCATTTTTCAAATAACTTTCAAAAAATTGAACCCAATCACTTTTATATTCAAATGTTTGTGAAGTTTCCAAGAGAATTCCCTGATTTATAAACTTTTATTATAATAATTAATTTGAAAATATATTTCTATATAAAGTATGTTAAAATTACCATAAATTTATAAACTTTTTTTGTTTATTATTTTTACAATAATCTAATAAATTAAATTTAAAATTAAATTAAAAATTTGGGGGTTAAAAAGTATGTTAGATTTAAAAGAATATACCCTTAATGATTTAAAGGCTATTTTTGGAGTAAATAAAAAAGGATTATATTTTATTGATGTTTGGAAAGAAAAATATCCTATTCTTGAAAATAATGATGTTTTTAAATGGATTACTACTAAAATGAATAAATTTGCTCAGAAACAAAACAAAGAGCCTAAAGATTTCAATGTTACTTCCTATCTTAATCCTTTACAAAAGTATTGCGATTTCAATAAGGTTTCTAACCCAAGCGAATTACTTCAAGAAAATATTGATAACAGAAATAAACGTGTTGTAGATTACTTAGTTCACTTAATAAATGTAGAGAAAAGGAATGAGGTTAGTGTAAAGAACGCTTATCAATCAAGAATTAAATCTTTCTACTCAGCGAGAGGTTCTCCTATAACAGATGGTTTAGAAACGGAAGATAACGGAATTAATGAAAATGAAATGAACTTAAATCGTGAAAAAATCCAAGCTATTTTAAATATGATTAATAACAGTAATTACAAATTAACGGCTAAAATCCAAGCTCTTTTAGGCTTAAGAATAGGTGACGTTTTAAAGGAATTACCAAAATATAAGATTCTAAAGTATAAAAAACACTTCTATATTAAAGATTTCTTAACCATAAAGGAAAATGTTAGAATTAAATATCTCTTTTTTCCAAACGAGTTAACAAAATTGATTCAATCTATTTATAGAATAAAAAACTTAAGAGAATTAGATTTAAATTCAATACTAAGAACTAGGAAAAGCGAAAAGAAAGGCGATAAAGTAATATTATCAAGCGAATATTTGAGAAAACTTAAAGTTGTCGCTAATAAGCTATATCCAAATGAAGTTATGAGAAGTCATTCTTTCAGAAAATATTTTGCTACTCAAATTAGTAGAGTTAATTTAACAAAAATCAGAAATGATATAGGCTCAGATGTAGAGAGCAATTTTAAAGAACACTTACTATGTCATAAAGTTCATTATAGCTCAAAAGTCTATAATCAGATTATAAATGATATAAATCAATTCTATGAGTTATGGAAGCCATTAGAAGCGAGTTTATGTATTGATTGCGAAATAGTAGATAATACAAATGAAGAAATTGAGAATTTGAAAGAAAAATTCGATAAATTAATAGAACTCGATAATGAAAAAGATAAAAAAATAAAAGAATTAGAAAACAATATGAAATATATAAGCAAGTTCCTTTTAATGTTAGATGAGAGCTTCAAAGAAGCCATTGATTCGGAGTATATACCTAAAATTGATGATGGAATTGCTGTATCTGAGGATGAAGTGAGAGAATTTCGAGAAAGAGTTAAAAAGCTATTAAAAAAAGAATAAATAAACCTATTTTTTTTACTTTTTTTTAATTTTACCAGCAAAATTTTTTAATATAGATTTGTCAATACTAGTCAACACTTGTCGGGACAGCTTATTTTTTGATGAGATTATAGTATATTAATAATAAAATAATAAAAAAATCATTTTAACCATCAAAAAAACGATTTCAACGATGATTTTTCGATTAATATAAAACCCATTAATAGCTATTGTTTACAATTTTAAAAACGGATTTTCGCATATTCCTAAGCCACTATATAATGGTGGCAAATCGTCAAGATTTATTATGATAAATGATTATGTTTCTGTTATATCGACTAGAGATATTTTCTGATTTTAATCTTAAAATAATAAAGTTTACAGCAAAATTTTTTTAATATTCTGTCCACAAATAAGACTATGACTTGACTTTCAAAGATAGAAGATAGTTAATTTATAGTTTTCATTTCAAATAAATTTTGTCGGGATTTTAAAAGATTGCTCTATTTTAACACGTTTTTTCACCTAATTTTAAAATTATGGTGGCCAACGCATAGTAGCGACAAAATTCAATCAATACCTTAAATCATTTCTTATCTGTTATTTCGCTTTTTTTCCCAAATATCAGCATGGATTAATAATAAAACAAGATAAACATGAATATAAGTATATGGTACAATTTTTTCTCTCATTATTAGAAGGTTAACATTAATTTTACCAAAAAATATATAAGTAAATAGTAACAATTATTATATATGGTATTTGTTTTTGAAAAAAAGGTAAGGACAAAATATGGGAAATATACTTATATTTGCTTAGGGCAAAACATTTACGAGAACGGAGAATCTAAGAGGTT